>CAZJYO010000011.1:2507-20909 GCA_964550275.1 uncultured Chitinophagales bacterium | reverse complement strand
AATTGTTGTTCACGAAACGTCAATCGCAAATTTCCAAGCACATCCGGAAATCCGGCGATCGGGTTTTCGTCGAGAACGACAGGCGCTCCGGTTGAATAATCCGTGTGCCTGACAAACGTATTACGGCTGAGGGTGAGATTCCCGCTTGCCTCCAACGCTGAAGTGATTACAACGCGACCTGAAAGCTCGAGCCCTCTATGCCGTGTACGTTCGGCGTTGCCCGTCATGGGCTGACCGAAACGATCAACCTGGCCGCTTTTCACAATTTCATCCGTGAATTCCATCCAATAGACACCTGCGGTCACATTCGCCGATTGCGAAGAATACGCGCATCCCAATTCCACATCCAGCAGGGCTTCCGGTTTGACCAGCGGTTTTGTGAAATCATACGCGCCGGATGCATCCGTTTCAAATTGGGGCGCTACGCCCCCCCATGACGCTGGTGTGCTTGCTTCGGCCGCATCGTAGAGATTTTTCAAGCGCGGTTCACGTTGCGTATAGGCGAGGGTGACATATGCATTCCAGAATTCATCGAAGAGATAGTTCACACCTGCACGCGGATTGATAAAATGATACGGCACCGCAAAATCCGTCCCAACAAATTTCTCATCATAGATCCGGTACTTGTTGTACGAATATTGAAGATCGAGGAGAAGCTTGATATCGGATTGAAGATCGTAGAGTTCGTGCGCAAATACTGAAATGATATCCTTCGCACCGCGGTATTGGTAGTATCGATAATCTTCCGGAATAGCCACCGGGCTCTCGCTGACACGCTGCAACCTTCCCCAATGTTCAGAGCGATGGATGCGCAATTCGCCCCCGACAATGAGTTCGCCCTTCTCGTGGTCAATGGTGAGACGAGGCAGCCAGCCGTACTGCGTGTTATCAACTGTTGCCCTGATGAGTGCCTCGGAGAAATACATGGTATCGGGATCGCCGGTCACAGGAAATCCGTATTGAGGTCCGATTCTGAAGTACGAGAACGGAGCCCAGGTGCCATCATAGTCAAAATGCCCTTCGCCGAAAATCAGGAACAGGGTATTATTCAGCGTCACGTCTGGTGTAAGGCGCCACTCGTGCAGAATTTCGTAATGAGGTTGGGAAAAACTTTCTGTTTCTTCTTCGCGCAGAATCGGATTTGCCTTTCGACGCTCACGGTTTTTGACGTCTGACTTTGGAATCCCGTAGTATGCAAGATGATCTTCAACCGGCCCGCCGTAGAAATTCACCTGTGTCGTCATGACGTCGTCGTAGCGCACGAATCCGAGGAAGTAGCTTTGGAAATCAGTCCACGATCGGTCACGATAACCACTGCTGAGAATCGAAGAGAGGCGCGCATGAAGGGCATAGCGATCCGCGAATAATCCTGACTCGAACGAAGCCGAATACTTTCGAGTGTTGTAGCTTCCGACACCCGCGGAGAGTTGCAACCGCCGTTCACTGCCTGTTCCTCCGGTTACCAGATTTACGGAACCGCCAATTGCCGGAGCGCCATAGAACGCGCTTCCTGCACCTCGTTGAACCTGGATATCCTCAAGACTTGATGCGACATCGGGGAAATCCAGCCAGTACACGTTGTGATCTTCCGGATCGTTCTGCGGAATTCCGTTGATCATCACTCCAATTCTGCGCGCATCAAACCCCCGGATATTGAGATAGGTGTAACCGATCCCGTTTCCACCGTCTGAATAGTACGTTGTGGAGGGAAGTTCTGAAAGAAGAACCGGCACATCCTGCACTGAATATCGTTCGCGGATATCCTGGCGCGTGAGTGTTTCAAATGTCACCGGTGTTTCGCGTTCCGTTGCGCGCGTTGCACTCACAGTGATAGGTTGAACGCGGATGTCGCGCTGAACGAGGTGTATCACCATTGTCGATTCCGCCGCGGGAATGAGAACCGTTTGAGAAGCATAGCCGATAAGAGAAACTTTGATTTCACGATCACCGGCAGTGAGGGCCGAAAGCCAAAACTCGCCATTGACGGTGGTGGTCACCTGGTAAGCACGATTAGTAAGAATGACGGAAGCGTCAGCCAGGGGTTTTCCGGATTCTTTATCCAAAACTTTTCCCTGAATATCGCGGGATTGCATTGCAAGAACCGAAGATGCCGCAAAGAGAAAACACAACATGAGTTTCATAACTCGCCTCAAAAAGACAATTGCCGTTCACCCGGCACATGATCCGGAGAAACGGCAACGAAAAGAGAAATGAATCTCTTGGAGTCCGTTTCCCTACGCTGGTATTGTCCAGATCAGGTTCCCAGGGTCTCATCTCAGTCCCGATTTCGCGGGACACCCCTAACGGATATGTTTGAAACATACAGAGAGAGGTGAAAACTTACAAGTGTGCGGGTGGATTGTCCAACCCCGACGTCAAGGTCGGGGTTGGAACGGGTGGTGATTGAGGCACCGATTCTAATACAGCGAATTGATACGAAATGCGCGGTACGGAAAGTTTCCGGGAGTGGAAATATCCCAACGAATGGTTCCTGGCGCATCTACTTCGAGAATCCTCTGGGCAGCCCCGTAACAAATTAATGTATTGCCATTTTCATTGCGATGGGCAAATCCGAGCGCAAAACCATACAACGGCGTTGCGTTTCTATATTCCCAAACCATGTTCGCTGTGAGAGCTGTTTCATCAATGTCGTACTCCACAGCGCGACTGACCGGCGGAACATGCAGGTTGCCGTTATCAAACAAGAGGATGTTGCCATTCGCGAGGCGGCGAATACCGTGTTGGTGCGAAAACCCGTTCAACGGATCATTGATGAATGTAAATTGATTGTTCTCGCCCCCCAATCTCCAAATGATATCGCCCGTTTGTCGGTTGATCTTCGTAACCTCATCCATGTTGCGGAACGAAACAAGAATGTTGCCATCGTTGTCAATTTCAATCGCATTGGCATGCCACGGGTTCACGTTCGCTCCGGTCAGAGAAATGTCCGACGCCGCATCAGTTACCTGAAGATGGTCGAACGTGCTCCAGCGAAAAGGCGTTGACGCTGTGGTGTTGCCTTCGATGGTCATGCCGCGCACGCGCGCGTTGCTCAAGCCGCCGATACCGGTAAGATCCATCGTCCGGAAATCCGTCGCATACAAATAATATTCCGCAATACCAACGACGCGTAGTTCGTGAACACCTGTCTCACTTGTCGTCTGTGCACTGTATTCATTCACGATATTGCCGAGAACATCCATTTCAAAAAAATGACTAACACCGGCAAGCGTTGAATATGCGGTGAACCTCCCGTTTGGCTGGCGTTGAAAATCCGTCACCGGCCCGTCAAATTTTCTGTACCAGACGATCTCTCCTTCGTTGCTGAGGATCACGGCCGCGCTTGGCCCCGATGTTGGCGTGGGAGTGAGCCCGAGCATCACATAGCCAGACGACGGATTGTTGCTGGCGTTGACTGTGAACGTTGGCAGGCCCGACGGAAGAGAGTCGGTCTCGAAGAAAACAAAACTGCTGACGGCAGAATCACCTGTGTTTGAAAATGCCTTCGCTCTGAAAACATACGAAGTATTCGGTTTCAACCCGAGAACAGGAACGTTTGCAAAGGTGTCTGTCACGCCGAACCGCGGTGTTGATTGGAACGCAACGGAATCCGTGGTGTACTCAACGGCAACAAATGATGCCGAGCCCAAACTGATCAGGGTGCTCACCGTCAGCATGCAGTTGGTGTTCGGGGAAACACTGAAGGAGGAAACAACAGGGATAACTCGGTTCGGCGGCATAGTAACAACCTCATCCTCGCATGCAGTCAGGGAACACATGCTGATCAACACAAATCCTTGCAGGAACTTCACGCCCAACGCTTTGCTATTCACTTTCATTCTCCTCTTCGACCAAGCTATTCCACGCACTGGACTCGATGCATCGGGAACTCCTCCCTGCGTGTTTTTCCCTTTTGGATTCCCTCGATAGCGGCCATCAAAGAACCGTCTTCATTTCTGCGATAGATGATGCGTTGGGGAAAATCATGGTCCGGATTCTCAAACACAGCTTCATACTCTTCGCACTTTACCAAAAGAAACGATGTCTGTTTTTGACCGGACGGGTTCGCGATATACAGGACACTGTCACCCTTCATGACGATGCGAATAAACTCATGTGCCACAGTTCGTTCGCCTTTTGTCGTCCTGCTCATGCCCATCATCGACTTTCCACGCGGCTGCATCCACTGTTCTTCAATCGTGACGCTTGGGAATTCGTTTCTCCAGCACCCTGCAATCCAAGACAACTTATCCAACGTTTGCAAGGATACCTGTCCGAACGCAGTGTTTGCCAACATGAGCACGAACAATAGGCGTACAAGTCTCATCATGAATTATCCTTCTGTCGGAAATGGTAAGACACGGAGGTGTTTGTTAATAAGGGATTCTGCTTTGTCCCAGTCAAGGGCATCCGGAGATTCAAGTCCGCTGGAAAGTTCTGCAAGAATGTGATCTTGGACCTTGCCTCTTTCCTTCGCAATCGAGTAGGGAAAGCGATGAAACGTTACCATCGAATACTTTGGAATGAAGACATCCGGGTATTTGTTTTGCAGGGCTTGCTCGAGCTTCTTCTTTAGTTGAAATTGCGGCGTTGCAACAAGATCACGCATCTCGACAAAGTTTTCAATAGCGAGATCGGCAATGGCGTCCGTGTTGATTTTCCTCCCGGCCTCAAAGTTCTGAAACAGAGTTTCCCACGAAGGAGCGCTTGCCAGGTTGTTTCCCAGCTCGGCATTCAGCCATGTGCAGTCTTCAAAAGCCGCATTCATTCCTTGGCCGAAAAACGGAACAATAGCATGAGCCGCGTCTCCCAGAAGAAGCGCCTTTCCATCCACATGCCACGATGAACATTTCACCGTAACCATGGTGCCTGTCGGGTTGCCGAAGAAATCCTCCAGCAGTCCGGGCATCATTGCGATGGCGTCAGGGAATTGCGCGCTAAAAAAAGATTTTACGCTGGCCTCATCGGTGAGAGTTGCAAAACTCTGTTCGCCTTTGAGCGGATAAAAAAACGTGCAGGTGAAACTGTGATCTGTGTTCGGCAATGCGATCAGCATGAATGTTGTCCGCGGCCAGATGTGCAAGGCGTTCGGATCCATCCGGAATCCGCCATCAGCATCCGGGGGGATAACGAGTTCTTTGTAACCGTACTCCAGTTGTTCTTGCGAAACACTGGTACGTCCTGAAGTCTCCATGTCTGTGCGGATCGCCGACGCCGCGCCATCTGTTCCAATTACCGTAGATACTTCTTCGACGCGCTTCTTTCCCGTACGATCGTTGTGCAGGTGCAGTTGCGAACTCTGAAAATCCATACCGGTACAGCGTTCATTGAAATTGATGGTCACATGTGGAAAAGACTCCGCGGCATCCAGCAGTGCGATATTCAGCAAGGCGCGCGAGACGGCATAGATGACTTCCGAATCATCCTTGCCATAGCGCTGGAGTGCCTGCGGACCTGCAACCGGATGAATCATTCTTCCGCGCATCGGAATGGCAATGCGCATGATCCGATCATACAAGCCCACTTCACGAAGCGCATGGATACCGCGCGCAGAAAGTGCAAGGTTGATGGAACGCCCCGCGGAAATCGATTCCTTCCTCATATCCGGCCTGCGCTCAAAAACTTCCACCGCAAACTTTCGCCTGGCCAAATACGTTGCAAGCAACATACCCGCCAAGCCGCCACCGACAAGCGTTATCTTATGCTGATTCATTCTTGCTGAGGCAATCGCGAAGGTTACTTGAAGCTTCCCATTTTGGCCGTCCACCACGGGCGAATTTCAACAGCCAAACGTCCGGCAATTACAGCGGGGTCGGTTGCACAGAGGTCTTTGGCTTCTTGTTCATCTTTGCAATCCATGATGAAAATACCGCGCATATCTCCATCATCGCCAAATGGACCTGCGACAAGAATCTTTCCCATCTTGGCGAGACGTCCGATGTTTGCAAGATGATCTTTCTGAATTTGCGCCGCGGTTACAGAATCCTGACTGCGGTTGGGACCCCGCTTGAGAAAAACCATCCAGTACTTCTTCATCTCATACACGGGCTCTGCGTTCGCGGTAGTGTCCTTTTCCTGCCCAAACGATGCCACCGGCATCACAAAGAACATGGAAGCGATAAAGAGCACTCTGAACAATTGCATATGCATCTCCTGTTATGAAAACTTTGTTAACAAGGTACCGAACGATACTGCAAAACGATGAACATCCACAAAAGTATTGTAAAGCGGACAAGCGGCAACGCGGATGACATCGGGTTCGCGCCAATCACACACGATGCCCTCCGCCATCAGGGCGCGATATATGTCGGCGCCATTCCTGGAAATCAAGACTGATATTTGCGCACCGCGGCCCGACGGTTCGCGAGGCGTCAGGATGGTGAATTTGCCTTTACATTTACTTAGCAGGAACTCCAGGTAAGCAGTGAGTACTTCGCTCTTTCTTCGAATTGAACTCATGCCGGCTTCATCAACAATCTCCATGGACGCGCGCAGCGCTGCCAGTTGGAATATCGGCGGGTTGCTCAGTTGCCATCCTTCCGCTCCTTGCATAGGAACAAACTCAGGTCCCATGCGAAAGCGCGTTGTTTTATCATGTCCCCACCATCCCGCAAGCCGCGGCATATCCCGCTTTGCACCGAACCGTTCATGCACAAAACATCCGGCAATAGTGCCGGGTCCGCCACACAAATACTTGTATGAGCACCACACGGCGAAATCGACATTCCAGTCGTGGAGTTTTAACGGAACGTTGCCTGCGGCATGCGCAAGGTCGAAGCCGACCGTAATGCCATTTTCATGTCCCACCTTCACGATGCGTTCCATATCAAACAACTGACCCGAATAATAATTGACGCCTCCCATCATGATGAGAGCAAGGGTGTCGCGCTCCTTCCTGACAAGCGCTTCAATGTCTTCATGCCGGATGGATGTTTCTCCGGGTCGCGGTTGTAATTCCAGCATATCGCTACGCGGATCCCCGCCGTGCAACTTCACTTGCGACTCAATCGCATATCGATCCGACGGAAACGGTATTGACTCGAAAAGGATCTTCCTTCGTTTGCCAGAAGGCCGGTAAAAGGAGATCATCATGAGATGAAGATTCGCCGTCAGTGAATTCATGACGACAACTTCAGAAGGAAGCCCGCCAACCAAGCGCGCTGTTTGCTCCGTGAGCAACTCGTGATAGGAGAGCCACGGCTTTTTCGCCTGGAAATGTCCCTCAACACCGAGATGTTCCCAGTCTTTAAGTTCCTGTTCGATGTACGCACGAACATTTTTCGGTTGAAGTCCGAGCGAATGGCCGCAGAGATATGTCAGCGGCTTGCCGTCGGCGCCGGATGGAATATGAAACCGTGAACGAAAACTTGCGAGGGGATCGTTTCTATCAAGTTCCTGCGCGAATGCGATGTCTTCGCGAAACGTCATGCTCTTCTGATCATTCACAAGCCAAGCCACTCGCGGGCGGTGCCGGAAAACAATCTTGCTTTCGTTGTATTGTCGAGACCAAGAGTTTCAATCAGTGCACCGGGATGTTTTTCACCAAGGGGAAAAGGATAATCAGAGCCGAGCGCGATTCGTTTAGGACCGACAAGTTCAAGAAGGAATTTCAGCATTGCAGGATCATGTGTTATCGAGTCGAGATAAAATTTATCGAGGTATGTGCGAGGGCTTGTCCGGATGTTTGTCGCACATAAATCGGGTCGTGATTGGAAGCCGTGTTCAATCCGGCCAAGCGTTCCGGGAAACGATCCGCCGCCATGCGCGAACGCAACCCTTAGTCGTGGTAGTTTGTCAAAGACGCCCCCGAAGATCATTGAGCAGATCGCGAGTGAGACCTCCGCCGGCATTCCGACAAGCCACGGAAGCCAGTAGCGCGGCATCTTCTCTTTCCCCATCATATCCCACGGATGCACAAACACCGCCGCACCGAGCTCTTCCGCCGCCTGGAACACGGGAAACACATGCCCGTCATCCAGATTCCAGTCGTTGATGTGGCTACCGATCTGAATGCCGGAAAGTTTGAGCTCTTTGATACAGCGTTCCAGTTCACGAACAGCTAATTTCGGATCCTGCATTGGAATAGTGCCGAGTCCGCGAAACCTTGACGGATGTTTCTCAACAACGGTTGCGATGTGATCATTAAGGAAACGACTCAAATCCAGAGCGTCATCGGGTTGTGCCCAATAACTGAACATCACGGGAACCGTGGAGAGAACCTGGATCGAAACCTCTTCAGTATCGCAGTCCTTCAACCGCGTTGCGGGATCCCAGAGGTTTTGTTCAACATCGCGGAAATGCTTTCCGTCGATCATCATTCGCGCACAACCGGGTGAATGATGTTCAAGATTCACAAAACCACCATACCCGTATTTCTTGCTGAAGTCCGGAAGCTGCTCAGGAAGAATATGGGTATGGATATCGATTTTTTCGATGGCTGTACCCGGAGGTGTCAAACGGGTTTGGGCGGACGTTCCATTTTCGCGCCGCACTTCTTGCACGTTGTATGGTCATGGGAATTATAGAAGCGGTCAAAGATCGGGGGCAACTGTGTCACGATGTTGGTTAACTGGACATACTCCTCGTACAACTTCGTCCCGCATTTTTCGCAGAACCAGAGGAAGCCATCCATCTCGCCGGGTGTGCGTTGACGTTCAATGACCAGTCCAACAGTATTGGCCGGACGTTGCGGGGAATGAGGAGTCTTCGGCGGCAAAAGAAATATCTCGCCCTGACGGATCTTAATGTCTTTCGGCGTTCCATCTTCCACAATCTTGACCGTGATATCACCTTCCAGTTGATAGAAAAACTCTTCGCCCTCATCGTAGTGATAGTCTTTGCGGGCATTGGGTCCGCCGACGACCATCACGATGAAATCCGCGTCTTCGTACACCATCTTGTTGCCAACAGGAGGCTTGAGAAGATGCCTGTGTTCATCAATCCATTGCTTGAAGTTAATTGGTGGAAGGATTTTTCCCATGATTGACCTCCGCGTTTGTAGGGCTTCTACTGTATCGTTGCTATGACCTTGATCTCGATTGCAATCGGCGTGGGCAAAGCACGCACTTCAACGGTCGTCCTGGTTGGCTGATTCGTTGCAAAAAACTCCGCATACACCTTGTTAAACGTCTGAAAATCACCCTTCATGTCGGTGAGAAACACGGTAACGTCAACGATGTTCTCCCATGATGATCCCGAGTCCTCAAGAATTGCTTTCACATTCCTGAACATGGAGCGACATTGAGCGGCAATATCGTGCGAGATCACGTTACCTTGCGCATCCAGTTCAACTCCCGGAATAGTTTTGCTTCCGCGTTCCCGCGGACCAATCCCGGACAAAAAAAGCAGGTTCCCAAGCCGGCGTGCATGTGGATAGGGACCAACCGGTTCAGCAGCACGAGGAGAATGCACACTTTCTTTTGTCAACACGTCCTCAGAATTTCACACATACGTTTTTGGGTTCTGTGAAAAATCGAAGAGCTTCAAGACCGCCTTCACGACCAACACCGGAGTGCTTCATTCCTCCGAACGGTGTTCGCAAATCGCGCACGAGCCAGCAGTTTATCCAAACGATGCCGGTGTGTAGGCGTTCAGCGACACGGTGGGCGCGGGATACGTTGGAAGTCCAGAGAACCGACGCAAGTCCGTACGGGGTTCCGTTGGCAGTTCTGACCGCTTCTTCGTCATTGGAGAATGGCGCTATTGTCACAACCGGCCCGAATATTTCTTCCTGATTCGTGCGGCATCCTGAACCCAGTCCCGCAATCACCGTTGGTTCAATAAACCATCCTTCAGAACAACGACCATCAAGGTTCACTTGCTTACCGCCACAAAGAATCTTTCCACCCTCCTGCCGCGCGAGTTCAATATACGACATGATCTTGTCAAAGTGCTTCTTTGAATTAATCGCTCCCAAGTCGCTTTTGGGTAATTCGGGATCGCCGACAGTAAGCGCTTTCGTTTGTGCAACGAAGTCCGACACAAACCGATCGTACAGAGAATGCTCGACCACAATTCTTGACCCGCACAGGCAAATTTCGCCTTGATTGGAAAAAGAGGACCGGATAGTTGTTTTCAGCATGTCGTCATAGTCGCAATCGGCAAAAATGATTGTCGGATTCTTGCCTCCCATTTCGAGTGAAAGTTTTTTGAACGAAGAACTCGCGGTTTCGGCGATTGCTTTTCCCGTTGAGGTACCGCCTGTGAAGGTCACCGCTTGAACATCGGGATGACGGACGATAGCCATTCCAGCACGCGGCCCTTCACCGTGAACAATATTCAAAACGCCCGGAGGCAATCCCGCTTCAATACAAATATCGCCCAGCATGAATGCCGTGAGAGGCGCGAGTTCCGAGGGTTTGCCGACGACACAGTTCCCCGCCGCAATGGCGGGTGCAACCTTCCATGAGAACAAATAGAGAGGAAGATTCCACGGAGAAATCGCACCGACAACGCCGAGCGGTTGCCGAAGCGTATAGTTTAACGAACCTTGCACGGCATGGGACTCACTGGCAAATCCAATGATAGCAGAAGCAAAGAACCGAAAGTTTGCCGATGCTCTGGGAATATCAAGCGAGCGCGCTTGTGCAACCGGTTTGCCGTTATCTCTCGATTCCGCTTCGATAAGTTTCTCAGCATCCCGTTCAAGGAGGTCCGCAATTCTCGTCAGGATACGCGAGCGCCGTTCAACAGGCGTTGCTGACCACGAAGCGAATGCGTTCTTCGCGGCTGTCACCGCGTTCTGCACATCCTTCTCATCGGAGTCAGGAATCCGGGTGAACACTTTTCCCGTCGCCGGTTCGATTCCATCAAGATACCGGCCCGAAAGAGGCGGAACGAGTTTTCCATCGATGTAGTTTGCGAGAAGGATCACCGCGGGCTTGCCGGTTTCACTGTTGGGAGTAGTAAAATCCCAGATTCTTTTTCAGACCGGCAGGAAGTTCGGGCAGTCGCGAGCGCGGAATGAGAAAGGTCGAGAGGTTGAACAGATCACCGAAGATTTTGTACTTGTCGACCGTCGCTTTCAAATAGTTGTAACCCGTCGAACCGCCTGTGCCGATCTTGTTCCCAATCATCCGGTGGGCCATGAGCGCGTGGCGGTACCGCCAGAGCGTCCATTGTTCATCCATATCCATCAATACGGTGAGCAATCTGAAGGGAATATGCAGAATGGGTTCATCGCGATACAGCATGATCAACAACGCAGCTTCGGTTGCCTCATGGGAGAGCCGCCGTTTTCTCGCGCGTACAAACTCCGCGTGCTTTGCAGGATCGATAAGCGCAGCAAAGTTCTCTTCGTTTGCCTTAACCTCTTCGAGTTGCTGCTGTTTCTCCTGTTCTGAGGAGACCTTGTTGCTCATAATCGCACGCCTATCGCTTTCCAACATCTCACCAACCGCAGAGCGATAGTGCTCCCAAAAACTAAAACCCTGAAAATCCAAGAACGGAGTTCGCTCAAGCCATCGTTCAACTCCACCAAAGAGCGACGGACCTTGCTCTGAGCTATGAACGACCGACTGATGATCCTTGTCAAGATGTGTATAGTATGCTTCTTTATTATAGAGCAGTCGTTGCTCCGCCGGCATTCCGATTTTGTTTTCGATGAGCCGGAACTGGTAGCTTTGAAAGCCTGACGCAGGGTAGAGAACATCGCGGAATTCGAGAAAGTCCAGGGCCGTCATTGTTTCCAGCACATGAAGCTGGTCGATTAACAGCTTTTGAATTTCTGTGATGCGCGCGAGACGAAGCGTCGCAATACCAACTTGTTTCTCATCGACACGGTTCGCAGAAAACGTGGCAAGAACAGCATCAAGCTCGAAAAGAATCTGTTTGAACCATAATTCGTACACCTGATGGACAATGATGAACAAATGCTCATCGTGCGCAGGTTTGCCCGCTTCCGCGCTTTTCAGCGACTGGCTGTCCAGAAGTTTTGAGAGTTGGAGATACTCGGCGTAAGAGACTGGTGATTCGTTTCGTGCCATGCTGACATTCTTGAGGAATTAAGCGTGAGAAAGCTTTTGTAGATAATCAAAACTCGCAGAGAAAGTCAAGCAGAGCGCGCCGCCTATTCTCCCAATGCAATCAGGTGTTGTTCAACCGAACGTGCAAGAGCATCGAGGTTGTATCCGCCTTCCAGCACGGAGACCACCGGAGCAATTCCCAAAACAGCTCTCGTCATCCAGCCGAATGATTCCTCCGTTAAGAGGATTCCACCCAATGGATCTTCGCGGTGCGCGTCAAACCCGGAGGAGATGATGAGAAGATCCGGTTTGAATCCGGAAAGCGCGGGCAATACTTCATCATCAAACGCGTTCTTGTAGGCGTGTTCATCTGCATTGGCAGGAAGCGGAATGTTGAGAGTGAATCCTTTTCCCTCTCCCCTTCCAGTTTCATTTCTTGCTCCGGTTCCGGGATAGAACGGGTACTGGTGAAGACTGATGTAGAACACAGATGCATCATCTTCAAAAATGTGTTGCGTTCCGTTTCCGTGATGAACATCCCAATCAAGGATTGCTACTTTTCCCAGCCCAAGATTTTGTTGAGCATAGCGCGCCCCTACCGCGACATTATTGAACAAACAGAATCCCATCGGCTTGTCATGTTCGGCGTGATGGCCCGGAGGCCTAACTGCGCAAAAAGCCGAATGGACTTCCTTTGCTATAACCGCGTCGATAGCGCCAAGAACTGAACCGGCCGCGAGCGTTGCAACCTCGTAGCTTTTACGAACCGCAAACGTATCGCCTTCATCCAACAATCCGCCGCCTAGTGCACATGTTCGTTTGACGAGCTCAACATGTGATGGAGTATGCACAGCAAGCAGTTCTTTCTCCGTTGCCTGACGTGGTTCGCACTGAATCAGATGGTTCAGTAAGCCGATGCGCTGAAGATGCGCGATAACGGCTTTCAGTCTGTCGGCGCGTTCGGGATGACCAGCCGGAGGGGCGTGGTCCAGAAACAATGCATCGTAGAAAAATCCGGTGGGTTTCATTTTTGTTCTCAAACCTCGATTCAAGATAGGAATGTTGAAACGGGTTTCCAATCCTCGTCAGCCGTGTCACAGTTTGGCGGCTCAGCGAACGACCGGGACGGTCGTTCTACTGCACCCTCGCGTGGGCACCGCCTCCCCGCGCGCAGGTTTGCGTCTCGTTCAATGCGTGCCTATATTCACACATTATTTCACTAAGAAAAACCCGATGAAATTCCCTTCGCCGCTCATTTCTGCTGTTCTACTCAGACGCTACCGGCGCTTTCTGATTGACGCGCGGCTTCAGGATGGAACCGTTGTTACTGCGCATTGCCCGAATTCGGGAACAATGCTTGGCTGTTCCGAACCGGGCAGTGAAGTGATGTTGTTGAAGAGCTCAGCCCCAAACCGTAAGAATGCGCTCAACTGGGAGCTCATCAACGTCCATGGAACGTGGGTATCGATTAATCCGCTCATCGGGCACAAGATTGCTGTTGACGCCATAACCTCGGGACTGCTGGTGAGCCCGTCCGAGTTCACCGAGATCCAGCGCGAAGCAACCGTCGGGCTGAGAACCCAAGTGGACCTGCTGATGCACGGAATGGAACACAACACCCTCGTGAATATCTTCACCGTGACATGCGCCGAGAACAATACTGCGCTCTTTCCCGACAGTATGAACGCGAAGGCGGAAAAGCGTATCCGTCAACTGGCAGAAATAGCAGAGCAAGGACACAAGGCAGTTGCGTTTTTCTTCGTCCAACGGGCAGATTGCCACGCTCTGAAACCGGCCACCGATGTTCATCTTGCTTTCCGCGACGCCATGCTTTCGGCGCAAAACGCGGGCGTTCAACTTCTTGCGTACTCGGCAAAGGTTGATCCATCGGGAGTGGCAATCGGCTCTTCTATTCCATGTGTTCTTGATTGAGCATGCATGAACGCGGAAACGGGCTTACGCGCAATCCTCAGGGATATTGTCGAAGGGCACATCGTCAAACGATCGCGGCATGAACTTGTGTGGGAGACGCGCGATGTTTCTCTTGAATTCATCGACGTGCTGACCGCGGAAGGATATGCCGCAACGGTGGTTGAGAACGTGGATATCACACCGGGGCAACGCGTTCCGGCTTTTTATCTGGATGGTTCGACCGCTTATTTTGGATGGGTGTTCTGGGAGAAGTTTTCACAACTCAAACTTCGTAAGCTCTTCGGATCAGTGGTGCGCAACGCAAAAGGAGATTGGGCCGTACAAATTCCGGAAAAGCGCCGCACGGTTATCTATGCGAACACAGCCCTCGTCTCCGAAATGGATATTGAGAACCCGTCGGGATTCTAATGCCTGAGCTTCCTGATCTTCTGTATATCAAAACGCATCTCGAAGAGAACATTCAGGGAAAAGTCATAACGGAAACTTTGGTACAGCAGCCGGTAGTTCTTCGCGTGGCCGTCCCCCGGTCGTTTGATGACGCGCTCAGCAATCGCACGATCAATACAATCGGGCTTCGCGGCCCGTTCCTCTGGTTTCAACTTTCACACAATCTGGATATCATTCTCAATCTCATGCTGGCCGGAAGACTACAGCATCAGCGGCAGGGCGACAAACCGGAAGGTCATCTTTGCTGTTCGTTGGTTCTCCACGACGGATCACGTCTGAACTTATGCGATGATGAACATATGGCAAAACTGTATGTAGTTCCCCACGGGGATTACTCCGCGGTGCCTCGGTTTTCAAATCAAGGCATTGATATTCTCTCACCCGGGTTCACGCGGGCACGATTCGGAGAATTGCTGGCTGCACATTCGCGAAAGCAAGTGCGCGTGTTCATCAATGACCACACCATCCTCAGCGCCATCGGCAACGCATACGCAGATGAGATTCTTTTTGAAGCGCGGATTCATCCGAAGACATTCACCGGAAAACTGAGCCCGGAAGAGCAGGATCGTTTGCATACTGCAATTCCCAGCGTCATGCAATGGGGACACCAACACGTGCTCAACGCCGGACAGCCGATTCACAAAAAGGTGCGCGACCATATGCGAGTCCGGAACAGACACGGTGAACCATGTCCGCGGTGTGGAACGACAATTCGACGGGAAGGAGTTCGCGGCTACGACGTTTATTTTTGTCCGAAGTGCCAGCCGGCCGGAAGAAAATTATTCATTGATTGGACAACCGCTTCAACAACTCCAAAGAAAGGGAACTCATGAAGAACATTCTCACCACCATTTGCGCGATTATGCTGTTGTTCGTTCAAAGTAACGGACAGCAGGCATATCAACCTCCCTCCGACGCGGCGGAAGCACTCAAAAGCGTTACGCCGCAATCGCTTCTTTCCCATGTCCGTTTTCTCTCGCATGACTTGTTGGAGGGACGCGCGCCCGGAACCCGCGGAGATCTTCTCACACAAAACTACATCGCCACCCAGATGCAGCTTCTCGGGTTGCAACCGGGAGGTGAAAAAGGAAGCTACACCCAGCGGGTGCCAATCGTCGCGATGAAAACCGACAAGTCTGTAACGCTCAACCTTTCCGCCAACGGCTCTATTGCCCAGCTTAATTTCGGTCCGGACTTCATCATCTTCCCGGGAAACCAGGAGACCGAAGTGAGCGTCAAGGATGCCGAAATTGTTTTTGTCGGATATGGAATTGTGGCACCGGAGCAACAATGGGATGATTACAAGGATGTTGACGTTTCCGGAAAAATACTCTTGATGATGAACAATGATCCTTCCACTGATGACAAGGCATTTTTCGGAGGGAAGGCGCGTACCTATTACGGCCGGTGGACATACAAATACGAAATCGCCGCGAAGAAGGGAGCAGCCGGTGCAATCGTTATTCATACGACCGAGTCAGCCGGATATGGATGGAATGTGGTAGAGTCATCATGGAGCGGAGAACGATTTGAACTGTCGCAAAAACCGGGCATCCCCCGTCTCGCGTTCAAGGCATGGACCTCACAGGACGCCACACAGAAAATCATGACGATGGCCGGCAAGAATCTCGCTCAACTCGTTGCCGACGCCGAAACACGGGAGTTCAAACCTGTTCCTCTTGGTGTCAAGCTCTTTACGACCCTCAAGACAAGCAAACGCAATGTTGAAACTGCAAATGTTCTTGGAGTACTTCCGGGTTCCGACCCCTCTTTGAAAGAAGAAGCGATCATTTTCACAGCCCATCATGATCATTTCGGCATTGGCAAGCCCATTGACGGTGATTCCATTTACAATGGCGCGCTTGATAACGCCACCGGCACGAGCGCAGTTCTCGGACTCGCCCGCATGTATAGTGCGCTCCCGCGGGCGCCAAAACGCACGATGATCTTTGCAACCGTTGCCGCAGAAGAATACGGACTTATCGGTTCACAATATTACGCCGAGAACCCGACTGTTCCGCCGGCGCGGCTTGCGGCGAACATCAACATTGACGGGCTCAATATCTTCGGACGAACAAAGGACATTATCATGGTTGGACTCGGGAAATCCTCCATTGATAACACGCTCAAATCCGTTGCCGCCTGGCAGGGACGCGAAGTGAAGCCGGATCAATTCCCGGAACAGGGTTCATTCTATCGTTCTGATCAATTCAATTTCGCGAAGATCGGCGTCCCGTGCATGTATCTGGATGCGGGAATTGAATACATCGGGAAGCCGGCGGACTTCGGCAAGAAGAAAGTTGACGAGTACATCTCGAAAAATTATCACCAGCCCAGCGATGAGGTTGAGGCGGATTGGGAGTTGAGCGGCGCAGTTGAGGACTTGCAGTTGATGTTTCTTGTGGGCCTTACGCTCGCAAACAATCCGGAGATGCCGGCATGGAACAAGGGAGATGAGTTTGAAGGAATACGGCTGCAAGCTCTGCAAAAGAAAAAATAGGGCGCCGACACACATCTTCCTGTTTGCCGACCCACGCGTGATCGAACGGTGGAGAGTATTGTATCCAATTCCATGTTGACAAGTAATACTGCTCAACGATTTCTTTTCCGTAAAAATATTGGTTGTATTCATCCGCACTCCCGATTGCATTTGCAAAAATCGAGAGGCAGAACAGCCATCCAATTCGAGACAGCAAGCGTTTCGCATACATGGTCGTTTCCTTCTTATGTTCTCGTTTTTGTGAGGAATGTTAGTTATGTTTGAAGTGTAAGCACAAAGGCGCCTTCCTGATCAACTCAGGATTGGTTTGAACACCAGCGTGTTTGCGTTGTAACGGCGGTAACCTGTTGTCGCAGGTTGCCGCCGGTTATTTCACTCTCATAGCTGCATCTTTCACCTTCTACCGATTACAACGATCCCTCTTGATTCAACACCAACTGTTACGAGGCCAGTAGCCAAAACGAGATGGCCTCGTACAGAGATTCCACCCAAGGCTCCTGTTGGCAGTGGGACATTGGAAAAATACCGAAACCAAGAGAGCCCGTTGAAATGCACCACTTCTCCAAATGACCCGACAACAAACGCGTCATTGACGCCTTGTCCTCGAACTCCCCCCGAGAGAAAATGTGTCACGACTCCGGGGGGGTATGCATTCCAGGCTGAGTCAGCCAACATCCTTTTTTGGTGGATACCAGCCCCCACGGCGTAGTATCTCCGTTCAGGCATAAACCAGATACCAAGCATATCAGGGGACATCCCTGTCGTGGAGACCGGTGTCGCCGACGAGCCCGCCATCTTAAGTACCATGCTGCCTTGCACTGGAGGCGCGTTTGTTGAAGCAAGTGCAAGTATTTCCTTCTCACCAGTGCGAGGATTCGTCGCACCCCAAATATCACGGATATCCAACCCTGTTCCGCTCGCTATGCGTCGCCACGTCGCACCGTTGTAATGCGCGATTGCACCTTCGTTACCAACAATGTACAAGTCACTGCTTGATCTCCCCCAAATCTTGTTGATTTGGTATGGTCCCCATACGGAGGAAATATCAACCGGCACATATTCCTGCCCGTCCCAATGAATGACACCGTTACCCGCAAACCAGATATCGTTGCTGGAAAATGCAAAAACTGCTTGAATTGGATTATACACTGGATGCCCCCCATACAGGTAGGGAATTCGCTGGATATCCCATGTATCCCCGTTCCATATTGCAGCATTGAATCGCATTGGATCAGTTTGCCCCGTAGAATCTCTCAGGTACATCTCGCCAACCACATACGCCAACGTGTCGTTGATGATCGCAACATCTGAGAGCACGCTGCTCGTTGCACCGAGCGTGTCCATATGCCATGTGAAGTTGTGGCTGGTGGTATCCATTGTGGTCGCGTTTGCCGCAACCCGCTCCACAAACGCGCCATTGTCTCTCGCTAACGTGTAGGAGTAACTTCGACTCGGAAGAAGGTCATCGTCAACAATGAGTGTCTCTGTGCCGGTAAGCGTAAAGTTGAGAACAGTCTGTGAATCGCGCTGAAGAGTAAGTGCGCGGGGCTGGAGTCCTGC
>CAZJYO010000011.1:0-2407 GCA_964550275.1 uncultured Chitinophagales bacterium | reverse complement strand
TGAGAACAGTCTGTGAATCGCGCTGAAGAGTAAGTGCGCGGGGCTGGAGTCCTGCTGCAAGCTGAACTTCAATCCATGCCTCGGTGCACGAGGCATCGAGGAACTCCACGCCAATGGAGGGCCCATTCGGCGGAGGCTGGGTGCTTTCATCCGTGCAGGCGGAAAGCAGGGTGGCAAGCACCATCGCGATTACATAGTATCGCGCTGACATCTCACCGTTTCCTTGGTTGATGTGCTGCCCTTCGTACCACTCCTTACTCCGGAATAGATTTCGCAGAGAAGTATGCCGGACTGCTAGAGAGTCAATGGATCTGACCACAAGCCAAGAGGCGGTCCGTCGGGTTGCCCAAAAAAGAGCGCAACTAATATGCCATCCGAAAGGGGCGACAATTCCGCAGGATTCGAGTTCCATGCAGAACTGCTCCTACAAATGCGAAACGAATTGTCGGAATTAGGAAGGAGGAGAGGACTCCTGCGCAGTTCGGAAGGGAACTTCCTACCAGCAGGAGTATTAGCAATCGACAGGGTTACAGGGAAAAAGTTCCACAGCACACCATAAACGAAGAAGCGCGCCGGCGCATGAGAATCAAAAACGTCCGGCCTTAGCCCGGACGCTGACCGACAATTTGTGAGCGGAGTGGGCCGAGAATTCCAAGAAGCTCGGCTTTCTCCGCGGCGGGAACGCTGTATGCATCCAACGCGAGAACAAGGTCGCCTACAAGCGCGTTGAACTGCGCATCGGTGATGTTCATTCCCTGATGGGCCTGCGGCATGGAAAGTCCGTTGTACGTACATGGACCACCGGTTGCCTGGCAAATCTGCGTCACCAGCATGGACTTGAGCCGCGCGATGCGGGCGCCTGTTGTGTCGGCAACAGCACCTGCGAAGAAACCGTTGATAACCGTATCCTGCGCAACGAATGTTATGAAGGTATCAACCACCGCGGTGATCGCGGCAGTACCTCCGAGTCGTAAATACAGTGACGGGGTTTGTACCGGCGCTGGATCTTCCTCTTTCTTACAACCCGCGATGACAAGAAGTACGACAATCGTCAGGGCGGACAATCGCCCGGCAACAGCAAAAGGATTCATTGTTCCTCCAAATCTTTGATACTGTAATGGTTGGAAACGGGACGTTTTGAATACGGTCATTCGCGCGGGTTGGATTTCAGCATATTGATTTCCGTCATTTGGTTGCATATGTTGTTATGTACGCTCACCATGAACCCACCACAACGGATTAGTCGTCCATGAATCCCCGATATTTGCCGGCAGTCGCATTGATTTTCCTTGCCTGTACTGCTTTTGCGCAGGATAAAGTGCGGGAACAGATTTTCCTGGAAACAGATCAATTGATGGCAGAGGCGAAAAAGAAAGGGATTGAGCTCTATTCACCGGGAAACACCGCCAAGGCCGTCGAAGCGTATCGAGAAGCAGAAGAGGCCTATCGCCAGGGGAAGAACCTTGACGACATCAGAGGAAAGCTCCGTGTCGTGACGGGACATCTGTGGCAAGCACTGGAAACAACGAAACTGGGAGAGGTGACATTTTCCGATACGGTTGCAGCCCGCAATGATGCCGCAAGCGCTGATGCACAGAAATACTCCCCGGAGAGATGGAAAAAGGCAGAAGCCGGATTTCTTGCCGCAACAAGTGAACTGGAAGACGGCGATGTACAGGATGCACGCGCGGAAGCATCCGCCGCGGAGAATCTTTACCGCGCATCCGAGCTCGAAGCCATTCAAACGAATTTTCTCGCGCCGGCACGCGAACTGATTCAGCGCGCCGATGCGATGGACGTCGGGGAAAACGCGCCGAAAACACTTGAGCGGGCAAAGCAACTCGCTTCACAATCCGAAGCCCTCCTCACGCAGAACCGTTATGACACCGATGAAGCGCGCGAGCTCGCGCGTCTCTCGAAGTATGAAGCCGAACACGCCATCTATCTCCATACCACTATTCAAAAAATGCGATCCTCGAAGCGGTCGTTTGAAGACGCATTGCTCATGGCTGAGGAACCACTGCAAAAGGTCGCCGGCTCCATGGGCCTTCCGGTAGCATTTGATCAGGGAATGGAAAAGCCCACAAAAGCCGTTCTCGCAGAACTCCAAAAGCGCGATTCCGCCGCGAAGGAGAATGCCTCCCTCCTGCAACGACGAGAGGCGGACATTAGCAATTTGAAGCAACAGGTTGCATCCATGGAAGGACGGCTTGGGACACTCACCGATACAGAACAGAAACTGAAGCAAAACCTCGCGGTTGAAAAGTCCAACGATGAGACCATCGCGCAGGTTGCCTCAATGTTCACGGCAAGCGAAGCATCTGTTACCCGGGAAGGCAAGAGTGTCGTCATCACTCAGTGCGCAGAACGAAGATTCTGGCGCACCGGTCGGCGCGGCCGGCACGCT
>CAZJYO010000010.1:18472-22864 GCA_964550275.1 uncultured Chitinophagales bacterium | reverse complement strand
CAACCAAATAACGAGCCGTCCTTCACTCTTAAACAAGCCAACCTCCTTCACCAGCGGTTCAACCACAATCGTTTTGAATGTCCCCGCTTCAACTTCCAATTCCTGGCGGCCAAGAAAATTCACCTTCAACTCATGGCTTTTGTCCTTGTAGAAGTTGTGCAGGATGGTTCCATCTCCCGGTTTGTAGTTCGTAAAATCAAGCGTGCGCGCAAAATAAAAAGCCGACATAATATCATGGACGTATTCGGGAATGGGGTACGAACCTTCGGTGGTTGTCGCGACGTGATGAATCTGGTCGAAGTCCGCGATAAAATCGCGGCGGTAGGTTCCTTCGCGAATATGTTGCTCAAACTTCCAGGGGATAATCGCTTCGACGTCGATAAATGTGAGATAGCGGTCTTCGACTTTGTATATCCAGGAGAAGCTGGGCAGAGAGTTGACGGTGAATTCAACACGGTAGCACTTTCTTCCCGCAACAGAATCATATGCCGGTATGGCCATGACTGCTTCGCCCGCTGTGATAAATCCGTAGTTCACTGTAAAGACAAGACGCTCTCCGACACCAAACGCGTTCTGTTCAATGGTACGCAGACGGAACGCCTTCAATGAATCCTCGCGGCGAGCGAGCGAATCAGAGGCGCGCTTGATGGAATCCTCAACGGCCTTCACTCTCAATGCCTTTGCAATCGAGTCTGCTTTCGCAACAGCGGCCAGACTATCGGCTTTCTTTTTTGCGAGTTGCACGGCAGTCGGCTTCTTGCCCTGCTTTTTAGTGCTTTTCGTTTGTCCCGCGGCAAGCGTAAGAAGCAGAACAAGCCCCAAACAGATTCCCGTCGAGAACAGCCGGACCCTACGCATGCGAGGTCCTTCCGCGGGAAACGCGTTCATCCCGTTCCATCAAACTGCAGGCCGCGGCATATACTTCATTGACGGAAACACTCATCATACACTTGCAGGATTGATCCTTGCCGCCTGAACAGCGATCACAATAAAGAGGTCCATCCGCCGTAAACACGATCTTGTTCTCCGTGAACGGACCCCAACGCCGCGCGCTCATCGGCGTGTGCCGGGGATACAAACCAACAACGGGAGTCCCGACAGCGGCGGCAACATGAATCGGCCCGGTGGAGTTCGCAACAAATACGTTTGCTCTTTTCAGCAACGCCGCGAGTTCTTTCATGGAAAGCATCCCCGCAAACGAAATTGCCGTATCCCCCGAAGCTCTCACAATCTGGTCAACAAGAGACCGCTCTTTGTCAGTTCCGGTAATGATCACTTTTGTTTTGTTCACGGCAAGCTTTTGGGCAAGCAGCCCGAAATTCGTGGCGCCCCATTCCCGCGCGGACCCTCCACTGCCGGGATGTAGGATGGCGACATTCTCCGTCCGTCCGATCTCCGCGTCGCGAAGAAGCTCATCAACGCGCCGGATCGTTTGAGCTCCGATATCAATGAGAAATTCGGGCGGTGATGACGGTTTGCACCCAAGCTCCTTCAGAAGGTTCAGGTTGTACTCCACTTCATGAAAGCGCGCGTCCTTTCTGTGTTCATATACTCTCTTGTTAAAAAGGAGCGAGTAAGAACGATAGCCGGTCCCGACGCGCACCGGAATAGCGGACCTGAACATGAGCAAAGCAAGCCGGAACGTGGGATACACAACGATTGCCGTATCAAAGCACTGCTCGCGAATGGTACGGCGCATTGCCTCAAACGGGATCAGCGTGCCGTCCTCCTCATCATACCAGATTTGATCATCGAGATAGGGATTGCCTTCCATAATGGCGCCTGTATAGCGTCTGAGAAGCATGGCGATGTGCGCGTCCGGAAAACAGGAACGCAGGGCTGGAAGCATGGGAAGGGTGAGAACTACGTCACCGAGCCGGTCGGTGCGAACGAGAAGTATGCGCTTGGGAGTTGCAACACGTTGGGACAAGAATGCACCGGCTCCGCGTGAGAAAAAATTCGCTGTCAATATACCCGATGCATGGAAGAATAGCAACCGAAAGGAAGTGTGCAAACACCGACCTTTCCCGAAGGGATGGCATCGCCAAAGGTCGGTGTTGGAATGGAGAGTGACTGAAAAATTATATGCTCGCTGAGGGAACTTCCGTTACCGCGGTTTTCTTCAACAACTCCTTTTTCTCTTCGAGCAAAAGCTGGTGTCGTTCAAGAAACTGCTGGAGGTGCTCACCGCGCGCTGAGGCCTCCTTCATTGCTTTTTGGTTCGCCTCAATATTCCGGTCAATCTCCTGACGCCGCAAGAGAGCGAAACAATGTTCCGCGATTTCCATCGGGTTTACTTTCTCCGGTTCCGCATTGAGCGTCGTCCACCCTTTGCTGATTTCATACTTGGTGAAGATGAGATCAGCAATGAAGTTCTTCATTTCATCATCGGCATCATTCACGAGAGAACCGGCATCCCATTCGATTCCTTCGTCGGTTCGGTCCGTCATGGCTTGGACAAGTCTTGAAACAATCCCGCCGCCAAATGTATCAGGCGGAACCTGCGAAAGCACAGTCTTTACCATCGTGCCGCCGTATTCGAGCATGAGTTTCAACAGATCCCGCTGCGCAGGTGAGAGTGTTTCTCCTGTCGGTTTTGGGTTTTCCTGACGCTGAGTATTTGAATCGCGTCGTGAGACTTCCTCTCTTCCTGGACGTGCTCTTCTACGCTCAAGCCCAAGAATAGAATCCAACTCTCGCAACAGAACCGATTCATACACGCCGTACCGTTCCGCAACCGACTTGATGTAGAAACTTCGCTTCAACTCATCCTTCATTTTGCTGATGGTCTCAACGATGGAACGGACAGCCTTCGTTTGTCCTTCAGGCGATTCAAAATAACCTTGTTCCTTGAATGTCTTCGCTTTGAAATCAAGGAATGACACTGCGTTTTCCAGAAGCGATTTGAATTCCTTGCCGCCATGTTTCTTCACAAAGGAATCAGGGTCATCGCCCTCGGGCAGTTCGGCAATCTTGACGTCGAGACCGCCTTCGATGATCAGATCAACGCCACGAAGCGCGGCTTTGGAACCGGCGGAGTCGGCATCGTACACCAGCGTGATGTTTTTTGCGTAGCGCGCAATCAACTGGATTTGGTCGGGCGTCAGCGCTGTTCCACTTGATGCGACGACGTTTTCGATACCCGCCTGAAATACGGAAATAAGATCAGCGTATCCTTCAACCAGAATCGCGTATTCCTGTTCACGAATCGCGTCTTTCGATTGATAGAGCCCATAAAGACTTTTGCTCTTGTTGTAGATCTTAGTTTCGGGCGAGTTGATGTATTTGCCTTCGACAGGATCATTCTCGCGCATCTTGCGCGCACCGAAACCGATAGCGCGTCCTGATGAGGAAAAGATTGGGAACATCGCACGTCCACGGAAGCGATCATAGTAACCTGAACCATCATCACGACGAATGGCGAGTCCGGCTTTTTCCAGAAGCGAAAGGTCACCTTCGTGAGGGGCATGACGAATGAGATCGTCCCACGCATTCAGTGAATATCCAAGTCCAAACTTCCGGATTGTTTCATCTGTAAAGCCGCGATGGTGAAAGTACTCAAGCGCCAACTTTCCCTCAACTGTTGAGAGATTGTCATGGAACTGAAGTCCGGCAGCGCGGCAGATGTTGTAGAGCTTTTCGTTTTCCGTCGCTTCGGCGTTGGAGATCGAACCTTCTGCCGGAAGCGGAATCGCGAACCGTTCCGCAAGCGTTCTTACCGCTTCAATAAACGAGACCTTCTCAAGATCCATCAGGAACGTGAAGACATTTCCTCCCTTGCCACAGCCGAAACAATGATACATCTGCTTTTCCTGGCTGACGGTAAACGACGGAGTTTTTTCCTGGTGGAACGGGCACAAGCCGAGAAAATTCTTTCCCCGTTTTTTCAGACGCACGTATCCAGCAACGACATCAATAATGTCGGCGGCGGAGCGGACCTCGTCTATTTTGTGATCTGGGATGCGCATTTAAGGAACGTCAGGGGGTGGTGTTACTGATTGAATCTACTCAATTGGGGCGCGGGAGGCAAACTGGAGGCGGAACAGTCCGTCTCAGCGTTTGGATGGGCGCGCGCGTGGAAACTGGGTGTAGTTCTTTGCCAATTCTGGAAGCAACTCCGGCGTCCCTTGTATCAACGCCTCTTTCTTTTTTCTGCTCCAGCCTTGGACTTGCTTCTCTCTGTAAAACGCTTGATAAACTTGTTTGTATTCCTCACTGTACACAAGCCTCACCGGCAAGCGAGCCTTGGTATGGTTGGCTCCTTCCCCGCGTTGGTGTTGGGCCAGCCGGCTTTTCAGGTTGTTGGTACTGCCGGTGTAATAGCTACCATCAGCGCAAAGCAATATGTACATCCAGCCTTTCATCTTTTCTCCTATACTGTTCGGCGGTTTC
>CAZJYO010000010.1:14443-18462 GCA_964550275.1 uncultured Chitinophagales bacterium | reverse complement strand
GATGATCATTGCTAAACAAAGCGGAAGGACCGGGCCAGTTGTATGACGACCGAGCTTGTCGAGGTCGTCATACAAAGAAGTAATGGCTGCTTCTTCCGGGCTCAGCCGCCGATCTAAATCGCAGAACTACCTAGTGCCTTCGAGAATCCCACAACCGCAAAATCAATGAATGTTGACTGAGTTGACGACCGAGCTTGTCGAGGTCGTCAACTCCGAAGTAATGGCGGCTTCTACCGAACTCGGCCGCCACTCATGAAATCGCATGTCTAGAAGCAAAGAAGGCGGCTTGCTCTGTCACGCCGCCCTTGGCAATAATGTCGGCAGCAGAACGGACTTCATCTATTTTGTGATCGGGAATGCGCATTGAGGAACATCAAGGGGTGGAAAGCAACTGATTGAATCTACCGAATTGTTGCTCGTCCGGCAACTTCATTGAGTCTTCCAAATATTCACTTTCTCTCCATCAATCCGACGTTTCAGTCTCACCCAATGAATGCTGTCAGGTATTATTCCTGGAATCTCTGCATTGCAACCCGGGCAACGTGGTTTCGCGTCGAATCTGAAGGTGCCGCCACATGCACAACCGATGACTGCTTTTTCAACGCGTCTTTTCTCGTCGCTCGTCAAATCCCACGGCTGGTTTTCAGGAATTGCAGCATTGTAGCCAACGTCATACGTACTCCACGTCAACAAATCGCCGCACTCATCACAATACATGAAGCCGCAACCACTAAAACCTGCATGAATGACATCAGGATATTCGGCGATGATTGTTAATTTGCAGGACGGGCATTCATATTTCATAACTCATCATACACAAGGTAATCACCAGATTCAAACAAAAAAGGGACACCCTTTCGAGCGCCCTTTTTCTTGTCTTATACTATTGCTGTGTGGTCACGCCGCCTTTGATTCGGCAAGAACCTCGGTAAACTCAGCCAGAATTTCAATCTTGACTTCGTTGCTTACCACAACTCCGCCGACTTCGGTTACGGTGTTCCACTGAAGTCCGTAATCAAAGCGGTTGACTTTCCCGGTGATTTCAAATCCGGCAACATTGTTTCCGGCAAATCCGCGCACGGTTCCATTGTTGATGACATTCAGCGTTACGTCTCGCGTCATGCCGCGCATCGTCAGTTTGCCTTTCACAAGCATTTCGTGGTCGGAAACAACCGTGACACCCGTCGAAACAAATGCGATCTTGTCATGGTTCGCCGCGTCGAAGAAATCCGGTGAAGCAAGGTGCGCATCCCGCTGGGTATTGCCCGTGTTGATGCTCTTCACGTCCGCCTCGAAGCGAATCACGGCATCGCTGAAATCCTCCTGCGAGGTTTCAATCGTTGCATCAAACGATGCGAACTTGCCTGTGACCGTCGAAACCAGAAGGTGCTTCACCTTGAAGATCACTTCCGAGTGTGTGGGATCGATTTTCCACTGTGCCATTGCTTTTCTCCTTGTTGGGTTATGAGACTCTTGTGTGTTTTGTATGACACAAGATAACCCCCGCCAGAGCCGGGCACATTCACCCATGTGAAGAAAGAATATGAACATATGGTAATATCGGTGTGCCGATTTCTTTATTGTGTTACTTTCTGCTATGAAAATACCAATTTGGCTCTGCCAATCTAAGGCTTCATGCAACAATTTTCATTGGCAACAGTGAAGCGGAGCTTCATGACAACTCTTTGAAGAGAAAGTAACCAAAGAGAACTTTCGTAACTGCAAACGCTTCAATCGTTCATAGTTTTAGACTTCGAGAGGGCAGATGGTCTGCCAGCCCACGCAGCCAGCAGTTCCGAAGAGCTCGGGAAAGACACCTCATCTGTTTTTCGCCTTCAACGTGCTTAGAGCCTTGATTATCGGAGGCAACAACGCGGGGCTTCTGCAAAAACATCACTTAGCCGCGAAATCTTCGGAAGGATTGCGGGGGAAGAATCACTCGAAGGGGTTGGCATTTCGGCTCGATTCAGCCGGGCCGATTCTCCGAAATGCCCGGCAGCGGGGCGGAGAGTGATTCGTGCCTGCACGCCGAAGTGCAGCGTTCCGGCACGCAGGCGTGCGTTAAGATTTCGCAAGTTCTTTGGTTACTTTCTTCAAAGAAAGTAACCACCCTCACGACTTGCGGGAACGCTCTTTGCGGATTCTGCTGAGTGATTGCGGAGTGATGCCAAGGTAGGACGCGATTTGGCCCTGGGAGATTCTTTCACTCAGTTTGGGATAGGTTTCAAGAAACCGCGTGTAACGCTCCTCGGCACTCATACTCAGCGATTCACTGATGCGCCTGTGGGTCGCAATGAGATGCGACTCCTGAAGCAATCGAAACACACGCTCCATCTTTGGAACAGTAATCATCAGCGCGTCTCTGGAGGGTTTGTCCATGAGGAGCACTGATGAATCTTCTAGAGCATCAATGGTGTATGTGGCAGGAGTGCCTGTGAGAAAACTGTGCGGATCGGAAATCCACCAATCTTCGATGGCAAATTGCATAACATGCTCTGCTCCATGTGCGTCCACGGTGTACGCACGAAGACATCCTTTGGTAACGAAGGCGATGTGCTTGCCAACTTCCCCTTCCATCAAAAAGAACTGATGTTTTTTCAGATTCCTTGGGGTGAAGTAGGAAAAACAGATTTCATACTCTTCGTCGGAGAGTGTTACCCTCGCCGCGATATGTTTTTTGAGGAGGTCGAACATGCGGATCATCCTACCATTCTACGAAAACAAAAGGGCGCCTTGAACAAGCGCCCCTTTGCAACGTCAGCTTTGTGTGGTCACTATCTAGTGATTGTGACCTTCGTGATCGTCTTTCTTCTCTTCCTTCACTCTGCACTTCTCAACGATCGTGTGAAATGCATCGTGCGCTTCGGTGATCAGCTTCGTCAGTTCAGCGTCATTCTTCTTTGCCTTCACTCCCGCCTGAACATCCTTGCACTTTGCGACAAGTGTCTTGAGCGACTTTGTCGTCAAGGTTTTGTCGAATCCGGCTGGGATCGGAGATGCCTGCCATGCTTTTGCTTTGGCAACCAAGTCCCCGGCGTTTTCACGGACCGGCTTGAGGTCACCTTCTTCGGCGGGATGGAACGTCTCGGCCATCACAGAGTGAAATGCTTCGAGTTCCTTCCACTCATCCCCACCGGCAATGACAATACCTGTGAAGAGAAAGAATGCTGTAAGAAGAAAGAACGTTTTCATTGCTAATCCTCTCCGAGCTTAGATAAACAACGGTGCAAGCACAAGTGTAATGGTGCTGAGCAGTTTGATCAACACGTGCAATGAAGGTCCGGCGGTATCTTTGAACGGATCGCCAACGGTATCGCCAACGACTGCCGCCTTGTGCGGATCGGAACGCTTGCCGCCGTATGCTCCGGTTTCGATGTACTTCTTGGCGTTGTCCCACGCGCCGCCGCCGTTGTTCAGGAAGAGCGCCATGAGGATTCCGACGATTGTTCCAACCATGAGCAAGCCCCCGACAACTTCCGCACCGCTTGCGCCGTGCATCGGTGAACCGGATGCGACATACAACCACTTGAAGAGCAAGCCGACAACAATCGGCAGGCCGACAACGAGCAGTCCGGGCATAACCATTTCCTTCAGCGCGGCTTTCGTTGCGATATCAACGCACTGTCCGTAATCCGGTTTCGAGGTGCCCTTCATGATACCGGGGTTGTTCTTGAACTGATCACGAACATTGTTGATGATCGAGTACGCTGCGCGGCCCACGGCTTTGATAGCCATTGAGGAGAAGAGAAACACCAGCACAGCGCCAAACATTGCGCCGACAAACACCTCCGGCTTGTTCAGGTTGATAACGCCGGAGAAGCTCGGCATGTAAATCTTTACTTCATCAATGTATGCGCTAAAAAGAAGAAACGCCGCCAACGCCGCCGAACCAACCGCGTAGCCCTTGGTCAATGCTTTGGTGGTATTGCCGACGGAGTCCAGACGATCTGTGCGTTCACGGATTGCTTCCGGCTGTTGACTCATCTCAACGATACCGCCAGCGTTGTCTGTAATCGGAC
>CAZJYO010000010.1:0-14433 GCA_964550275.1 uncultured Chitinophagales bacterium | reverse complement strand
GCCGAACAATCCCGCATGCGCGAGACCGGAGCTTTCACCCAGAAAATACGCGCTCACAATCGCCGCAGCAATAACGAGCACGGGATATCCCGTGGATTCCATACCAACCGCAATACCGCTGATAATGTTTGTTGCAGGACCTGTCTGCGATGCTTCCGCAATCGACTTCACGGGGCGGTACTTGTACTCAGTGTAGTATTGTGTGATGATAACGAATGCGAGTGAGGTCAAGACGCCGACGAGACCGCAGAGGAAGAAGTTGAAATAATACTGCGAACCGAGGAGCCAATATGAAGCAACATAGAACCCGACGATTGCAAGAACCGAGGTGATGTAATAACCGCGATTCAATGCCTTCATGGGGTCTTCGGTGTCGTTTGCTTTCACGGACATGATACCGACGATGGATGCGAGAATACCAAAGGCACGGGCAACGAGCGGGAACAACAACACGCCGATGAGTGTCAAACCCTGTGCTTCAAATGTTGCGACGTTTGCGTTGTACAATCCTGCGGCAAGAATCATCGCTCCGATGTTTTCCGCTGCGGTTGATTCAAACAAATCTGCACCGCGGCCAGCGCAGTCGCCAACATTATCACCGACGAGGTCTGCAACGACAGCAGGATTGCGCGGATCATCTTCCGGAATGCCGGCTTCAACTTTGCCGACGAGGTCGGCGCCAACGTCAGCGGCCTTGGTATAAATACCACCGCCAAGTTGCGCGAACAACGCAACGAAGCTTGCGCCAAATCCGTAACCGACAATCAACAATGGAATCTTCGTTACGTCAGTAGCGACACCTGTTGCATTTACGATTGCAAACAGACCAGCAACACCGAGCAAACTCATGGCGACAACGAAGAACCCGGAAACCGCTCCACCGCGAAGAGCCGGTTGAAGCGCGCTGTTCATATCTTTTGTCGCACCTGCCGCCGTGCGGATGTTGGAACGAATCGCTACCCACATACCCATATATCCCGCCGCAACTGAACACAGAGCGCCGAGAATGAATGACAGCGTCGTCCATAATGCGAGATCGCCGGGACTTGCGGGGTCGTGCTCGTTATGGGCACGAACAAAGGCGTAGAGGATATAGATGAGCGCCGCAAGGCAAACTGCAAGATAGAGAATTGTGCGATTCTGGCGTTTCAGGAATGCTTCCGCACCCGCTTTAATGGCGTTCGAGATTTCCTGCATCTTTTCGGTGCCGGTATCCCGCTTCATGACGTCCTTAATGAGATAAAAGGCAAACAGCAATCCAATCACGCTGATGCCAAGAATGAGATTCAGTTCCATACGGGTATGGATACTCCTTTCAACGTTTTTGCTTCGGATGATTTATTGACCAACTACACGGTTGCAACATTCGGTGTGTAACGCCCGGCGGAGACCAACTCGTGGGGACAACACCAAAAAGAGGCCATCAACAACGGGTTTCAATATACCAAAAAAGGGAGTGAGTTTCTACGGGATGGGGTCAGAAAAATACAGCCGGAAAAAGCCGTCCCGCTGAAGCTTTGCTTCCGATATGTTGAGTCAGTTACCGGCCAACCCATCGCTTTTTTTCTTTTGAAACTTGTGTTGAAGGTATTTGATGATAAGCGGCGAAATCGAAAGGAGGATTACGATGGCGATAATGTACTCCACGTATTTGTCAATATTCGGGATCGCACGCCCGAGAAAATACCCGAGCAGAGTCATACTCGCAATCCAGCCGATGCCGCCCGCAATATTGAATAGCGCAAATCTGCGATACTTCATTTCGGCAACACCGGCGACGACAGGAGCAAAGGTTCGCGCAAACGGCATGAAACGGGCGAGTACAATAGTGACGCCCCCATATTTCTCGTAGAATTCTCTGGTCTTGATCAAATGATCACGCTTGAAGAACCTGGATTGCGGTCTGTTGTATAATGCCTGGCCGGTTCTTCTTCCAATCGAATAGCCAACAGCATCACCAACGATAGCGGCAATACTCAACAAGACGATCAACCACCAAACATCCATCTGGACTCTGCCGCTTGCAATGAGGAGTCCGGCGGTAACAAGAAGAGAATCGCCGGGAAGAAAGAACCCGATGAGTAAACCTGTTTCAGCAAAAATAATTGCAAAGAGGCCGATGTATCCTCCCCACATGATAATCTCTTCGAGACTCGGCACTTCAAAAGGCATTTGTTCATCCTTACTATGAGAAAATGATCAACCACGTTCGTTCAAGGCGGCTAAAAGGTAACCTCTTTCCATTCTGAAGGCAAGCTGAGCTTGCACCTTTTCTCAAAACAATCTATCTTGCCACCACTTTTTCCGGCATTCGCACCTTCCACTTGAAAGGAACCTTGCCATCCTAAAGAGTATCCTTCGCACTAAGTCCCTTGACAAAATCCTCCATGACGCCGAGCTCATGGGCGAGAGTTCCCTGAAGCGAACGCTTGGCTCCATGGACTTGATGTCGCTTGGCATCGGCGCCATCATCGGCACCGGCATCTTCGCGGTGATCGGAACGGCCGCGGCTGGCGGAGCCGACCATCTGGGCGCCGGCCCCGGAGTAATGCTGTCCTTCATTCTTACCGCAATCGCTTGCGCATTCTGCGCCTTGTGTTACGCCGAGTTCGCAGCCCTTGTCCCCATCTCCGGAAGCGCTTACACATACTCCTATGCCACTCTGGGTGAACTCGTCGCATGGATTATTGGCTGGGACTTGATCATCGAATACGCCGTCGGGAACGTCGCAGTAGCAATCGCATGGGCGGCATACTTTCACCAGTTGTGCGAAGGGTTCGGGATTCACATTCCGGCATGGATTGCCGTTGACTATCGCTCAGCTTCCCAAGCCGCCGAAGCGGTTGCCGCGGCGGGTGGAACGGTTTCACCCGCGGCTGCGCTTCCTTATGAGGCATGGACTTCACATCCAACTCTATTCGGCATTCCCATCATCTTCAACCTCCTCGCATCGCTTATTGTCGCGCTTGTGACGTGGCTGTTGGTGATCGGCATAAAAGAGTCTGCACGCGCGAATAATGTCATGGTCGTCATCAAAATCGGCATCCTGTTGTTCTTTATTGCCGTCGGCGCCTTCTACATCAAGCCAGAAAATTGGTCGCCGTTCATGCCCAACGGTTTTGCAGGGGTTTGGACCGGCGCAAGCTTGATCTTTTTCGCGTTCATCGGCTTTGACGCAGTCTCCACCGCCGCGGAAGAATGTAAGAACCCGGGCAGAGACGTTCCCGTGGGCATCATCGGTTCCCTGATCGTTTGCACCATTATCTACGTTGCGACAGCCGCTGTACTCACGGGCATGCAGTCCTGGGATCAGCTTGGGGTCGCTGATCCGCTTGCCGCGGTGTTCGCCGCCATCGGGTTGGATTGGGCCGCTGGTATCGTCGCATTCGGGGCTGTCATCTCCATGACAGCCGTCTTGCTCGTATTTCAACTCGGGCAGCCCAGGATTTTCTTTGCCATGTCCCGCGACGGACTTCTCCCCCCGCTCTTTTCACGCGTTCATCCAAAGTACCGTACGCCGCACGTCACCACAATCTGGACGGGCGTTGTCGTTGCTGTTATCGCCGGCTTTGCAAACATCAACGAGATTGTGGAACTGACAAACATCGGAACGCTCTTCGCCTTTGTACTGGTGTGCGTCGGCATCATTATTCTCCGCAAAATTGACCCGAACCGGAAGCGTGTTTTCAAAACTCCGCTCGTCCCTCTTGTGCCGCTCCTCGGCGCCGGGATGTGCGTGTATCTCATGCTCGGACTTCCGGCCATAACGTGGGAACGCTTCGCCATCTGGCTTCTTATCGGACTTGCTCTGTACTTTCTGTATGGTTACCGGAACAGCAAACTTCGCAAAGCCGGCAAATAGCGTGGCGATTCTTTTTGTATAGCCATCACCGCTGATGGCACGTGCACAATCACACAACCCGCTCGAAGTCCCCGTTCAGTTTCTACCCGGCATCGGGCCAAGAAGAGCATCCGTTCTTACCGGCCAGGGAATCACCACGCTTCGTGACCTGCTGTTCCTCATCCCGAGACGGTACATCGACCGGAGCACCATTGTAACGATCGAGGACCTTCGCAAGGACAAGCTCCAAAAAACAAATTCCAGTGAAGTCGCCGGTCCGGACGTTAGGAATGATGTCACTGTCGTTGGCGAGGTCCGTTCATTCCGCGTCATGGGCTACGGTCGAAAGGCAAGGTTTGTTCTTATTCTCGCCGACAATACGGGCTCAATGCAATGTGTTTGGTTCGGCGGGGTTCAGTACTGGAAAAAGGCGTTTGAGGTCGGGGAAACACTTGCGGTCTCCGGTCAGCCCTCTTTCTTCGGGAATGTCCTGCAGATCGTTCATCCTTCAATCGACCGCCTGGCGCCAAGAAAAGTTGAGGATGAAAAAGAAACCATCGACTGGCAGAATGCATTCAACACAGGCCGTTTGATTCCCCTGTATCCTTCCAATCAGGATTTGGAAAAGGTTGGACTGGATAGCGGCGGCTTGCGCAGGCTCATGGGAACATCACTCCGAAACTTCCCAACGTCAGTCCCGGAAACTCTTCCTCAATCCGTCGTTCGACGCCATTCGCTTCGTTCCCTGGGAAGTGCGCTCCAAGCCATTCACGCCCCGAAATCTCAACAAGAAATATCCGAGGGGATGTACCGGCTTAAGTACGAAGAATTCTTCCACTTTCAGGTGAAGCTTGCCTTAAAACGACATCTCAGCAAAACTGATTCAGGCGGGATACAATTTGATGTCGAAAGCAAACTGGCGCGCCAGCTCGTCGATTCCCTTCCCTTCAAACTCACCAAGGCGCAGATCAAGGTCGTCAATGAAATAACCTCGGATATGAAAGAGCGCCGGGCGCTTAACAGACTGCTCCAGGGCGACGTCGGAAGCGGAAAAACCATCGTTGCCCTTCTTTGCATGCTGATTGCAATTGACAACGGCTACCAGACGGTGTTCATGGCGCCCACGGAAATTTTGGCCGAACAGCACTTCCGGACTCTCTCGAGTCTGCTAAAGAGCATTCCTGTAAATATCCGGCTGCTGATCGGAGGCCAGAAATCGCGCCTGCGACGGGATGTTCTGGATGATATACAAAGAGGGTCAGCACAGATTGTGGTAGGAACGCACGCGGTCTTTGAGTCAACCGTGGATTTTGCGCGCCTGGGTTTTGTCGTCATCGATGAACAGCACCGGTTTGGCGTGTTGCAACGAGCATCGCTCAGGAAGAAGGGCGCCAACCCGGACGTTCTCGTCATGACGGCAACACCCATCCCCCGAACCCTCTCCCTGACGCTTTACGGTGATCTCGACGTTTCCACCATCGATGAGCTTCCAAAGAACCGGAAGCCGATCAAGACCGTTCTCAGGTCAGACCGCCAGGCAAGCGAGGTTTATTCCTTTGTTCTGGACCAGGTGAAGATGGGCCGGCAAGTCTATTTTGTCTATCCTTTGATCGATGAGTCGGAAAAAGTTGACCTGAAAGCCGCAACGGCGCACTTTGAGCGCCTGAGGGATGAAGTCTTCCCGGAACTCCGGGTTGGACTGCTGCACGGGCGTCTGGACAGCGGTGAGAAGGAAGCACTGATGGAGTTATTCAAGGCAGGGAATTTGGATATCCTCGTGGCCACCACCATCATTGAGGTGGGAATTGACATTCCCAATGCCACCGTAATGGTCATTGAGAACGCAGAGAGGTTCGGACTTGCCCAACTTCACCAACTGCGCGGTCGCGTCGGCCGCGGTGCGGATCAATCCTATTGTGTTCTCATGGCGGGCGAATGGACAGTCACGAAGGCCAAACGGCTCGACGGCCTGAAGACACACTTTGGCGGAATGGCGGCGGAAGACCTTGCAGCACAACGACTTGCAACAATGGCCGCCACGACTGACGGATTCAAGATTGCGGAGATTGACCTGGCGTTACGCGGTCCCGGCGACTTCTTCGGAACGCGGCAAAGCGGAATCCCCGAGTTCAAGGTTGCCAACATCCTCACTGACACGCGTATTCTCGACGCGGCCCGTTCGGACGCGTTCAACATCGTCGCCGCGGATCCCGAACTCTCACATCCCGACCACCTCGCACTCCGCGACCACCTGAGACGTTCACTTCCCGACTCGATCACTCTTCTCCACGTCGGGTGACGCGACGACAGTCGCTTCACCGCGCATGCCCGCGCGTCGCGCTGACGAATTTTGTCGCCCGAAACTCACTTTTTCCTTGACACCGATTTCAAAAAGTTTATATTAGCACCAGCTTAACAATGATGTCGAACATGAAGGAGAGTTTCTGAGTAGTACGCTACCACAGCTTCCGAAATCCTCTTTGACAATTGCACTCATCTACAATGTGAAACCGGAAGCAGCACTTCAATCATCTTCCACTGCAGGCCAAGCGCAACACACTCTTCGCAACGTTCTTCCGGTATCTTCAGGCCCGAGCATCGCGGCACATCCATCTCCTAAACGCACGAATGATATTTACGCGGAATGGGATACGATGGAAACAGTGAACGCAGTGAAGCAGGCAATCGAAGAGCGTTACACTGTGGAATTGGTTGAAGCAAACGAACAAGCGTTTCAGAAGCTCCTCCGCACTAAACCCGATTTTGTTTTCAACATGGCCGAGGGACTGTACGGCGTTTCGCGTGAGGCCCAGATGCCGGCCATGCCGGAAATGCTGAATATCCCCTACCTCGGATCAAATCCGCTCACGCTCGGCATCTGTCTGGACAAAGCGCGCACAAAGGAAGTCCTTGCGTATCACCGTATTCCGACGGCACAATTTGCCGTTGTGCGCACCTTGGGCGAGTTTGAAGACGCACGCGTGAAGTTTCCGGCGATGGTCAAGCCGTTGCACGAAGGATCAAGCAAGGGTATTTACAATTCGTGTGTTGCCCGGAATATGGAGGATTTGGAGCGTGAAGTCAGAACAATCCTTGACTCCTACAACCAGCCGGCTCTTATAGAAGAATACCTGCCGGGCCGCGAATTCACCGTTGCTATTCTCGGTAACGGCGAAGACACCAGAATTCTCCCCGTCGTTGAAATCAAATTTGATGCTCTTCCCCGCGGAATGAATCCCATCTATTCCTATGAAGCAAAATGGATATGGGACACCACGGAAAATCCTTTGGACATTTTCGAATGTCCTGCTCATCTCGATGATGCTCTCCTGCAGGAGATCACCTCTCTCTGCCTGGATGCCTACAAGGTGCTTGAGTGCCGCGACTGGGCGCGTATTGACGTCCGCTGCGATGCACATGGTCGACCGAATGTTCTTGAAGTAAATCCGCTCCCCGGAATTTTGCCGAAGCCGGAAGACAACTCTTGCTTCCCGAAGGCAGCGCGGGCGGACGGACTATCGTATAACGGACTGATCAACGCAGTGCTGGATCATGCTATGGCGCGCTGCGGTGTCGGGGCCAAACAAGAACTCGAAACGCTTGTCTGACGAACAGACAGCCGACTGAACCACCTTGCTGTGAGGCATCATGCCGAAAAAACTTCGCATCGCTATTCTCTATAATGAACCCGTCGCCGGTTCAGAAGAGAACCGGAAGTACATTAGCGAGAATGGCAGACTGCACGACGGACCTCTTCCCCGGCGGAAATCAGCCAACGGCAAAGCAGTTGCGGCCCAGCCATCGGTGGATCTTTCGGAACTCGGCGTTCTTGAGGAGATGCAGGATATCAAAGCCGCTCTTGATACCATCGGCTACAAGGCATCCATCTTTAATGTTGACAGCAATATTGGCCGGCTGATTGACTATTTGCGCGAGCAAAAACCCGACCTGATTTTCAACCTCGTCGAATGTGTGGAGAATGAGTCGATCCAGGAGATGAACGTCGCCGGTCTTTACGAGTTAATGAAGATTCCGTACACCGGCGCAAATCCGATGACGTTGGGAACGGCGCTGAACAAAGCCCGCGTCAAGGAGATCCTTACGTATCACGGAATTACCACCCCAAAGTTCCAGCTTGTCAAGGCCTCGGAAAAGATTGCGGTCAGGGATGATTTGCGTTTCCCGCTCATTGTGAAGCCCTCCCGCGAGGATGCCAGTGTCGGCATCTCGGATGATTCCATTGTTCATACAGTTATCGATCTGAAAAAACGGATCCGGTACATCCATCAGGAATTTGATCAGGCGGCCCTGATCGAAGAGTATATTGAAGGACGTGAGTTCAATGTTGCAATCGTCGGCCACAAGAAGCCCATTGTGCTGCCCATTTCAGAGATCGATTTTTCAGGTCTGACCGATGGAATGCATCACATCGTCAGCTACGCGGCAAAGTGGATGCATGGCACGGTTGCCTACGAAGGAACAAAGGGCGTTTGTCCGGCGAACATATCGCCGACATTGGAATCGCAGTTCAAAGAAATCGCTTTGAAGTGCTATCAGCTTATAGGATGCAGGGACTATGCGCGGGTCGATTTCCGTCTCTCAAAGGAGAATGTCCCGTACGTGCTGGAAGTGAACCCCAACCCCGACATCTCTGATGACGCGGGATTTGCGCGGTCCGCTCGGGCATACGGGTTGAGTTTTCCGCAGGTCGTCACAAAAATTGTGGAGTCCGCCCTCGAACGATGCAGTTGATCGACCCCCCTGCTCCGGTTCTTGCCGGAACAGACACAACAGTCGTCCGTCCGCTCAAGCGCGAAGACCGCAGTGATATCCATGTGCTTCTCGAAGAAACCGGCGTCTTCACACAGGATGAAGTCTCCATAGCGCTTGAACTCATCGACGCAGTTCTGGACAAACCCGGTCAACGCGACTACATCATCTACTCTTGCGTTTCTGAAGGCGAAGTCGTCGGCTATTACTGTATCGGGCCCACACCGGCTACTGCATCGACATTCGACCTTTATTGGATTGCCGTGAAGCCGAGTGCGCAAGGCAGGGGCATTGGCGGAACGCTGAACGCTCATGCGGAGACGCTGGTGCAATCAATGGGTGGCCGCTTGCTGATTGCTGAAACGTCATCACAGCCAAAGTATTTGAACACACGGAAGTTCTACATCAACCACGGTTACACCGAGTTGGCGCGCATAGCACACTACTACCGCCCCGGTGATGACCTCGTGGTCTACGGTAAATATCTCTCATAATGCAGTCGGAGGCACAAAGGTAACCATGGAACTCTGGCAGGAAATGTTGCGACAGAGTGTTGATAGTGGGAAGGATTTGGTGGAACGGTTCGGGTTCGATAGTGAACTCGCCGATCGTCTGAACAAGCTTTTTCACATCAGGATTAATCCTTACTACCTGAGCCTTATTCGCTATCCGGAAGATCCGATCTGGCTGCAATGCATTCCGGATGGGAAAGAACTCGATGAGGACGGCCTTCCCGAAGATCCGCTTGCGGAAGACGCGCATAGCCCGGTTCCCAGCATTGTTCACCGGTATCCTGACCGTGTTCTCTTTCTGACAACAAGCCAGTGTTCCATGTATTGCCGGTTCTGCACGCGCAAGCGAAAGGTCGGCGACTCAACCAAGATCAACATGAAGTTCATCCAGGATGGCATTGATTACATCGCTGCTCATCCGGAAGTTCGTGACGTCATCCTCTCTGGCGGCGACCCGCTGATGCTGACCGACTTCATGCTGGAAAAGATTGTGTCCGGACTGCGGGCGATCCCTCATATCGAAATTATCCGGCTGGGAACGAAGATGCCCTGCGTGTTGCCACAACGCGTAACACCAAAACTGTGCAAGATGCTTCGCAAGTATCATCCCATCTATGTGAATACGCATTTCAATCATCCTTGGGAGTGTACACCGGAGGCAAAACGGGCGTGCGAAATGCTTGCCGATGCCGGAATCCCGGTTGGTAACCAGGCAGTTCTTATGAAGGGCGTCAACGACAACCCCGATGTCATGCTGGAGTTGATGCGCAAATTGTTATTTATGCGCGTGCGTCCTTACTACTTGTACCAGGCGGATATTACCAAGGGCGCGAACCACTTCCGCGCGCCGGTGAGCGTGGGACTGGATATCATGGACAAACTGCGCGGGCACACATCCGGACTGGCTATTCCGCACTTCGTTATTGATGCGCCGGGCGGGGGTGGCAAGATTCCGTTGCTTCCTCAGTATGTTCTCGGCCGCAATGGCAACGAGATCATCTTGCGCAACTATAAATACGACATTTACACCTATCCTGATGTTGAAGAACCGAAACCGGCTACTCCCGCGGTTGAGAAAAAGTACATCAGGAAAAAATCCCGGCCGAAGAAAGTGTACAAGCCGGATAAGGAACAGGTGTAGCATCACTGACGCATTAACAAAAAGCCCGCCATGTGCGGGCTTTTTGTTTTCAAGTAATAATTCCTACTTGCCGGAGCGGGCGCTCATCGCCGATATTTGCCCCTGCCTTGCATAGTCTATCGCTTCGCCAAGAATGCGTGCAGATTCTTGAGGCGCATGAAACCCCATCGAATTTTCCGCCGCCACAAAGTCCCACCGGAACTGGGCCTTGCGCTGAAGGTTCAACGCGGCCTGAAGAGCCTGTTCTGAAGCACCGCGATCCCTTGCCCGTTTCACTTCGTCGTACAACTGCAACAAAGCTTGCTCTCCCCGGTCAAGGAGTTTGCGCGTCCGGTCCTGAATCAGGTCAACACGCGTGATCATTTCATCTTCCGCTTGTGGATGACACGTGCGACAGGCCCGAGCAATGTTCAGCATCGGGCTTCGAACATGGTGGTCGCTGATCTTCACCGCGCCATCCCGCATGTACGGCATGTGGCAATCCGCGCAGGCAACACCGCTTCGCGCATGGATTCCTTGCTCCCACAACTCAAACTCCGGGTGTTGGGCCTTAAGCACCGGCGCACCGGTTTCCTCGTGCGTCCAATCTTTGAAACCCACAGAATCGTAATACGACTCGATTTGCTCAACGCGTAAGCCGTTTGCCCAAGGATATGTCAACGTCTTCCGATCCCCCTTGAAGTAGTATTCAACGTGACACTGGCCGCAAACAAAGCTACGCATCTCCTGCCGTGTCGCTGAGACATTCGGGTCATAGTCCGGAATACCTTGTGTCTTCTTGAATGCCTTTATGCCGTTCAAAAAGCCCGGCCGTGTTACTCGAAGGTCCATTGTTTTCGGATCGTGACAATCAATGCAGGCAATGGGATGGTCAACGAGCTTCCGTGCATCGGGATAGGGCATTGCGCATACTTCTTCAAACCCTTTCATTACATCCCCGTTGCCCGCCTTGCGATACGCCGGAATTACTGACGAGTGACAGTGCAAACAAGCGCCTGGTTGCTTCTTCCGGGTCACGCGCTCCGTCATGTCCTGATCCAGAAGCATAAAAGCATGGCCCCGTTCTTCGCGGTAATCCAAGCCAAACGCGTAGCCGGCGAAAATACGGCGCAGCGCGGGCTCTGTATCCAGCTTCTGAAATGCTTCGCTACCGCCAAACCGCGTACGGACAGTGTCAACGGTTCGTTTGTAGCCGTCATATTGACGGGGAAAATTCTTTCCCCACGATACCGGATCAATCGTTTCTTCGGTAAGGTCTGCCAGCCGGAACGATACCTCCTTCGCCTCCTCCTTTCGATCGCGGACGTTGAACAGCAACCACGCTGTCAGGAATGTTACCAAGGCAACGGCTGTGGTGACGAGGATGAAACCGGTTTTCGATGGTTTTTTGTTTATACTCATGAGGTTGCTCTCCCGCAATTAGAATCGTGCGCCGTGTCCGACGCCGGCATGACAATGGACGCATGATTGTTCAGATGAAATGTTGTGCTGTGTTCGTGTGGAAATTTCGCTGACGAGTTCGCCGTGACACCCTATGCAGTTCTCTTGCAGACTCTTCAGGTTTGACCGGGTGATCTGCAGAGGCTCCCGGAAGGTCTGAAATGTGAATTTCCAGGAATGACGAACGCCGTTCTCAGCTTTTGAGGTGTATTTTGAAACAAACGAATGCGGGGTGTGGCAATCATTACAGGTGGCAAACGTCTTGTGTCCAGACTTCTGCCACGAATCAAGATAATCGCGCATGATATGGCAGTTTGCACAGGCCTTTGGATCATTGCTCAGATACGCACCGCCTTCAGCGTATGTCCATGTGTAGAAACCGAGTCCTAACATCAAACCAACAAGGATGGAAAGGAGCCACGTTGCCCGCATCGAGACCGCATTCATAAGTACTCACGACTCCTCATGTTCAGACCACTTTCAAGTTCATCATTCGCCATTCAATGTATATCAAACACCGCCATCAATCTACCCCTCACCCTTTGGATCTCTGGTCATTAAATCATTACAGGCCTTCAGGGGATCTTTTCCTTCAAAGAGGATTTTATGCACTTCAGAAATAATGGGAGCTTCTACTCCGGTTTTCTTTGCAAGATCATTAGCGGATTGTGTGGTCGCAATGCCTTCCGCAACCATGACCATGCCCGAAAGAATCTCAGGAAGTTTTCTCCCTTTCCCAATCTCAACACCAACATGCCTGTTGCGGCTGTGGCGACTCATACAGGTCACCATCAAGTCCCCAATACCGGAGAGGCCGGAAAATGTGCGGATGTGTGCTCCATGAGCAACGCCAATCCGTGCAATCTCTGCAATCCCGCGCGTCATCACGGCCGCTTTGGTATTATCACCGAGACTTGCCCCGTCAATGATTCCCGCGGCAATGGCAATGACGTTCTTCAGTGAGCCGCCAAACTCAACACCCATGATATCCGTTGATTGATACACCCGGAAATATGGCCGCATAAATGCTGTTTGCACATGCTTTGCGGTTTCAATGTCAACCGATGCAGCAACAACGGTTGTGGGAATTTTCATGCTGACTTCCTCGGCATGACTCGGCCCGGAGAGTGTGGCAATCTGTTTAGGCGGAAGGTCCGGCAGAACGCTATGAATCATCTGCGACATTGTCTGAAGCGAGGAGTTCTCGATACCCTTTGCAACGTTGACGAGAATTCCGCGGTTGTCGAATGACGCTCTTGCTTTTTGAAGCACACTGCGAAGGAACTGGGAGGGGACGGCGGCTATCGTCATGTGCGCGCCGGACAGGGCCTCATGAAGATCACTGGTGACGTTTATCGAAGGAGGAATCTTGACGCCGGGAAGAAACTCGGGGTTCTCACGACGACGGTTGACTTCGTCCGCGTGCTCTGAGCGGTACGACCAGAGAGAAACATCGTGGGAGTTTTCTGTGAGCAGGATTGCCAGGGTTGTTCCCCAACTCCCTGCACCAAGCACGGCAATCCGCATGATCGTCTTACTGAAACCTTAGCGGGCAGAAGCCCTGATGAGAAACTCTATCAACTCTTGCTGAAGAAAGGAATGCGGGAAATCTTGTTCTCCGTCCCCTTCAACAACCGTTTGATGTTACTGCGATGGGTGTAGATAATCAGAAGTGAAACACCAATACTAAAAAAAATCAGCGTATTATAACCCGGAACCTCAACCATGAAAACATTTTCTCTGAAAAACATAGTGAGCGGAAATGCAACAGCGGCACTCAATGAACCGAGTGAAACATAGTGCGTAATAAGGAATACTGTTGTAAAAACACCAAGCGATACCGCAACTTCAACAGGTGCAACACCGATCAACATACCGGCGGCGGTGGCAATCCCCTTCCCTCCCTTGAACCCTGCAAAAAGTGTCCAGATATGGCCAAGAATTGCTGCACAACCCGCGATGATCTGCACAACCGTGAATTCATCAAACGGGGTCAGGTTCTCAAAAGGAATCGGCCCGTACATAAGTCGGGCAATGACCATGGTGGCAAACAGACCCTTTGCCATGTCCATGAGTATCACTGACACTCCGGCTTTCCAACCGAGCACGCGAATGACATTCGTTCCCCCGGCGTTACCACTGCCATACTGGCGAATATCAATCCCCTTCTTCCACCTCGCGACAATAATGCTCGTCGGAATTGAACCGACAAGATAGCTGAGAATGGTGATGATGGTAATGGGAATCATTATGCGTTTGCCTCAATTGACCGGTAAAAAATAGGAATTTGCTTAACCAGATGCAAACGTGTCACTGTTTGTTGAACTGCCTTTTTGCCAGAACCCTTGCCAACACAAAATCCTCACGGGTCGTGATTTTCATGTTCAAGTAACTGCCATCCACAATACGAACGGGCTTTCCCATCCTCTCTACGAGTGATGCCTCGTCAGTCCCCACAAAGCCCTTGTCTGCCGCCTTCATGTGGGCTGTAATCAACAAGCGCGTTCTGAACCCCTGCGGGGTTTGAACAGCCCACAAAGATCGCCGGTCAACCGTTACACCGTAGAACCCTTTGAGCTTCTCCCGTTTGATCGTGTCCTTGACTGGAACTCCGACAACAGCCGCCTGATATTTCACCGCCCCCATGATCACCTTTAGGATAATAGTTCTGGTAACAAACGGACGAACAGCGTCATGTACAAGGACGATATCCGGATGCGAAACGAAGT
>CAZJYO010000009.1:7172-24315 GCA_964550275.1 uncultured Chitinophagales bacterium | reverse complement strand
CCACCATACGCATCGCGTTTGACAAATCTGCCCCGTCCGGCCTTGCCAAGCCACTGGTTGTTCTGTACGACAACCTCACCCGCGGAAAGAACCGTGTCCACATTGCCTTTTACCTTGAAGCCCTCGAACATGGAATAGTCAACCCGCATGTGATGCGTTTTTGCCGAGATGGTGTGCTCTGCGTTTGGATCCCACACGACAATATCCGCGTCACTGCCGACGGCAATCGTTCCCTTGCGCGGGTAGAGCCCGAACATCTTTGCCGGCGCTGTTGAGACCACCTCAACCCAGCGGTTGAGAGAGATGCGCTTTTTATTCACGCCATGCTCAAACAAAAGCTGAAGCCGGTTTTCTACTCCGGGTCCGCCGTTGGGAATCTTGGCAAAACTGTCGCGACCCATTTCCTTTTGTTCATGAAAGCAGAATGGACAATGATCGGTGGAGACAACCTGCAATGTGTTGTTCCGGATTCCATCCCAAAGCTTATCCTGATGCCACTTCTCGCGAAGAGGCGGAGTGAAAACATATTTTGCACCCTCAAAATCCGGACGATCAAGGTCTTCAATGGAAAGAAGAAGATATTGCGGACATGTTTCGGCAAAGGCGGGAATTCCCTTGTCCCTTGCTTCCGCAACTTTTTCAAGTGCATCAGCAGATGAAAGATGCACGATGTACACGGGCGCTCCGGCCATTTGGGCGAGTGCAATAGCGCGGTTTGTTGCCTCACCCTCGGCGGTCGTGGGCCTCGTGAGCGCATGGTAAATCGGAGCAGTTTTTCCCTCAGCGATTGCTTTCTGGACGAGCAAGTCAATCACGCCGCCGTTCTCTGCGTGCATGCAAACGAGTCCGCCGTTCTGTCCGGTTTGTTTCATCGCGCGAAAGATGGTTGCATCATCAACCATCAACACATTGGGATATGCCATGAACAATTTGAAACTCGTCACTCCTTCGCGCACCATGTCGTTCATGTCTTCAAGATGTGCTTCCGGCAGATCGGTGACAATCATGTGGAGACTGTAATCCACCGTGGCTTTCTCGCCTTTCTTCCACCACGTATCGAGGGCTTCACGAATTTTTGTTCCCTTCCCTTGAATCGCAAAGTCAACAATACAAGTCGTTCCCCCGAAAGCAGCGGCTCGTGTGCCTGTTTCAAAGTCGTCGCTGGAAACGGTTCCGCCGAAGGGCATGTCCATGTGCGTGTGAACATCGATGCCGCCGGGGATGACGTACTTCCTTGCCGCATCAATGATCGTGTCGGCCTGCATGGAAAGTCCCGCACCAATGGTGGTGACGCGGCCTTTATCAACAAGAATATCTGCGGCATAGTCTTGTTCTGCGGTAATGATGCGGCCGTTCTTGATGAGAATGGACATGATACTCCTTGGGAGAATGGAACTGCGAAATGAAAAAACAGATTACTGTTTCTTTGTTTCCTTCTGTTCCTTCTTCACGGGTTCTTTCAGCTCAATGAACATAAGGTGGACGTCCGTGACGGCCTCGTTGGCATGCACCATTGGCTCGCCCCACATCGATTGTCCGGGTTTGAGTTCGATTTCGCGTACCTTGCCGTCCGGAAGAATGGATTTGATGATGCCGGGTGTGATGGGACATACGATGTGGGCTGGATGTGAATGCATGGGAATTTTGTCGCCCGGCTTCAAGAGCATTTCCATGACGCGCACTTTCTCATTGTCCAGGGTCACCTTGATGTTGTCTGGTGCAACCTTTGCCATGTCTTGTGCTTGCACAATTCCCGATGTGAACAACAGGACAAGGATGAGTTGAGCCAATCGTGTTTTCATGATTCCTCCGTCGTTCCGGTTAATGGATTTCGATGCCGTGCTTCTTCTGGAATGCCCTGAGATCGCTCCATGTCATCGGCTGTGGAAGTTCCTTCACCAGTTCATTCCATGTTTTTGATTGTGTGCCGTCATCCACTTGGACCATGGAAATACAGCCATCAACCGGACACACGATATAACACAAGCGGCATCCGACGCAATCCTCTTCGCGCACCTTGGGCTGGTGTTTTATCTCACCATTGCCGTTCACGGGCTGTGGAATCCGGTCAATGCATTGGTGGGCGGTGTCTTCACATGCAACATAGCAAAGATTGCACTGAATGCATTTTGATTCGTCAATTCTTGCAACGGCTTTGAACAACAGGTTCAGGTTGCCAAAGTCGCTGATGGCATTCAAGGACTTGCCTCGCACCTGTTCAAGGTTGGTAAATCCTTTTTGTTCCATCCAGTTGGAGAGTCCCTCGGTCATATCCTCCACAATGCGGAAGCCATAGTGCATCGCCGCGGTACACACCTGAACGCTTGATGATCCGAGAAGAATGAATTCCAACGCGTCGCGCCAGGTGGAAATACCGCCGATACCTGAAATAGGAAGATTGATTTCAGGGTCCGTGGCGATTTGGGACACCATGTTCAGCGCGATGGGTTTTACGGCCGGTCCTGCATAGCCGCCGTGTCCGCCCTTGCCTGCGACCGAGGGTTTCAATTCAAATGTGTCCAGGTCAACACCCATAACGGTGTTAATGGTGTTGATGAGAGAGAGACCGTGCGCGCCGGCCGCTTTCGCGGCCCGTCCGGGAAAACGCACGTCTGTGATATTGGGAGTGAGTTTGACGAGTACGGGAATTGTTGACGCTTCGACGACCCATTCAGTAATCATTTTGCAATATTCGGGAACCTGTCCGACCGCGGCGCCCATACCCCGTTCGCTCATGCCGTGCGGACAGCCGTAGTTGAGCTCAATCCCGTCGCATCCCGTGTCGATGGTGCGCTTGACGATGTCGTGCCAGACTTCGCGCTTTGACTCAACCATCAACGAAGCGATGACGGCACGGTCCGGCCAGAGTTTTTTTGTTTCGGCAATCTCGCGCAGGTTTATCTCGATCGGACGGTCGCTGATCAGCTCAATATTATTGAGTCCGAGAATTTTTTGTCCGTTGTAATCAACCGCGCCGTAGCGGTTGCACACGTTCATGACCGGCTCGCCGATAGTTTTCCATACCGCGCCTCCCCAGCCGGCCTCGAATGCCTTGCACACCTGGTAGCCCGAATTGCTCGGCGGCGCCGACGCAAGCCAGAATGGATTCGGCGACTTGATGCCGCCACAATTAATGCTCAGATCAATCATATCGGACCCCATTAGTCATAGTTCAAAACCCAAACCCCAAGAACCAAATCTCACAGAAATAACAAATTCCAAGAAACAAGTACCAAAGAAATTCTAAACTCGAAGAACCAAACCAAATGAGAAACTCCACTAGGTAGATGTTTTACGGACGATTGATCCAAAGATTTTCATTAGTTCGGTTGCTTCCGTAATGAGAGCGGTTCCTTCCGCTTCATCTTTGGGGCTGCAATGAAGAAGTTCCAGCCAATATCTCGTCTCCTTTGATTCCTTTCGCGCTATTTTCATGTGCATGAGAAAATCTTTTCTTCCGAGAGACTCATTTGCCTCAATATAGTCTGCACCAAGAGAGCCCGAAGACCGCGCAAGCTGTTTACAAGCTTCGACGCTTGGAATTGTACGGGGGATGGACTCAATGAAAGCAAAAACACGGCGCGAAAACCGAAGAGTTCTTTCCTCAAGGTCAAATATCCTCTGCCCTTCGCTCTTGGCGATTTGAATTTCCTTCGGAATTGTTTCTTCGGTATTCGAATTTCGTGGCATGCTTCCAAGCTCAACCAAGGAGATACTTGTGAATTCCATGCGCGGCCTTTTTCCCGTCAGCAGCCGCATTCACAACTTCCTTTCCTCCATTCACACAATCACCACCCGCGAAGTACTTTGGATTTGTCGTCTGCAGTGAATCAGGGTTGACCACCACGCGGCCGCGTTCAATGGTCAAATTCGGAATTGCAGCAAAAAATGTCCCATCCACATTTTGGCCGACCGCTTTGATCACCATGTCCACAGGAATACGGAACTCGGTGCCCGGGACTGGAACGGGAGAGCGACGTCCTTCTTCGTCAGGTTCCCCAAGCTTCATGCGAATGCATTCAAGGGATTCCACATGATTTGTCCCTGCAATCCGCACTGGTGACGTGAGGAAATGAAACTGGACCGCGTCGCTCTTGGCAAGCTCATATTCAAAATCATAAGCGGGCATCTCCTCGCGACTGCGGCGGTAGATAATCATCACTTGTTCAGCCCCCAGACGTTTTGCCTCGGTGACTGCATCGATGGCTGTGTTGCCGGCTCCGATGACTGCCACGCGTTTACCGACCTCAACAGAAGACCACTTGCGCGTGGTAACTTTCGCAATGAAATCGAGTGAATCAACAACGCCTTTCAGATGTTCGCCGGGAATGTTCAACCGCGTTGCTGACTGAAGCCCGGCACCAAGGAAGATCGCGTCGTGATGTTTCTCAAGGTCGGCAATGGAAACATCGGTTCCCACACGCACGCGGGGCTTAATTTTCACACCGAAGCTTTCGACAAGCTTCACTTCGTTGAAAGCGTCCTGCTGTGCCATTTTGTATGGTGCGATTCCCCATGTATTCAATCCGCCGGGTTTTTCGTTCGCGTCATAGATCGTCACGTCAAAGCCGAGCAAAGCCGCTTCCGCCGCGCAGGCAAGTCCGGCCGCGCCCGCGCCGATAACCCCGATGGATTTTCCGTTGGCGGGTGCGGGTGTAAACAGAGGTGGCATACCATTTTCAAAGTACCAATCAACGGCGTACCGCTGGAGTCGTCCGATTTGTATTGGCTCTTCGCCGCGTTCATTATAGACGCACGCCCCTTCGCAAAGGACATCCACCGGACAGGCCTTCGCGCATGTAAGCGCGATCCAGTTTGAACTCAAAATGGTTTTTGCCGATCCCTTGACGTTGCCCGTTGCGATTTTTTTGATAAAGGTCGAAATGTCGATGTGCGTCGGACACGCCTTCATGCAGGGCGAATCAAAACAATACAGACACCGGTTTGCTTCCGCCACCGCAGAGTTGGGCGTGAACGGAGGATGAATCTCGGCAAAGTTGGATTCGTACTGGTCGTGGGAAAGTTTGGGTGCGGTGTTATTCATAAGAGATTCTGGATTGTGGGTTCTAGATTCTCGTTCCCTGAAGCGGGGGTGGAGTACTCTGCCGCAGGGTCTTTTAGGAACGCTGGTGTGTCGTGAGATTGTTCAACTGATTGTATAAATCGAAACAGCATCCTGCTAAGCTTGTTGTATCCTTCGGCCAATTCAGAGCCTCTTGCTCGATCATCAAGAGAACCGGTCTGCATCAAGTAGGTCAGATGCTCAAGGCTCTCTTCGCAGGAAGCATACGAACGATAGAGGTAATGGAGATATTCCGCCTTGTATTTGCGAAGAGCGAACCCTTCCACAATCTGGCTGGTAACAGATTTCGAGGATCGTCGAATTTGACTTCCTTGCTCGTACATTTCATGCTTTGGTAATGCCAGACTCATTTTGTGAATCTGCACAGCCAGCTCATGGGCAAGGTTGTAGATCTCTAGTCTCTTGTATCCGGCTTCCATGGTTCTCTCCAGAATCCCGAATCGAAAATCCACAATCAAACAGTATCGTATCCCCAAACCTCTAACCGTTAACCGCGCTGTCCGCAATGTTCAATGCTGCGTCGAGCGCATGTATCCCTTGATCAATCTCGGCCTCGCTCACAATCAACGGCGGCGCGATAACAAAGTGGCTCACCCACGCCTGAATGAACACGCCGTTCTTCATCATCTCTGCGGCGATTTTGTCGACGAGAAGCGGCGTGCCGCTGATTTTGTCACGGTATGAATTGAACGGCTGCTTCGTCTTCTGGTCCTTGACGAGTTCAACAGCCCAGAACAATCCCAGCCCGCGAATGTTTCCCACCGACGGATGTTTTTCCTTGAGTTGCGTCAGTTTCTTTTCGACGTAGGGGGCAAGAGAAGCCGCGCGTTCAACAAGGTTGAGCCGTTTCATTTCATTGATGGCGGCGACAGCAGGAGCAAGCGTAATGGGATGCGCCTCGTAGGTATGCCCGTGCGAAAAATAATGATCATCGAAATAGTCGGCGATCTTTTTGGATGTTGCGCACAGCCCCAGCGGAACATACGCTGTCGTAATTCCCTTTGCTGTCGTGAGAATGTCGGGAACGATATTCCAATGATCAACCGCGAACCATTTGCCCGTCCGTCCCCAACCCGCCATGACTTCATCGGCAATGAGGAGAACATTGTGTTTGTCGCACAGCGCACGCAGGTGGGGGAAGTAGTCCTTTGGCGGAATGAGAACGCCGTTCGTTCCGACGATGGGTTCCACGATGATGGCTGCGACATCGCTTTCGTTTTCAATCATGTGCTCAAAATAATGTACGCACGCCATCCCGCATGTGTCCGGGCCGGGGTGGCCAAGTGGACAGCGGTAGCAATCCGCTTCCGGGCCGAAGATGACGCCTTGTACTTTACCGGCCGGTTCCATTGCCCACCGGCGCGGGTCTCCCGTTGCAGCGATGGAGCCCATTGTTGATCCGTGATAGGAACGATACCGCGCAATGATCTTTGTTTTGCCTGTGTACATCCGCGCTATCTTGAACGCCGCTTCGTTCGCTTCAGTGCCTGATGTGGTAAAAAAGTATTTCTCCAGCCCGCGCGGGAGAACTTCCACCAACAGTTTGCTCAGTGCTGCGCGAACATCCGTTGCGTAGCCGGGGCCGATGAATGCAAGCTTGCGCGCTTGCTCTTCGATGGAGCGAATCACCGCCGGGTTCTTGTGTCCGAGGTTGACACACATAAGCTGGGAGGAGAAATCGAGGTAACGCTTTCCCGCTCCGTCCATGAAGTAGCAACCCTCTGCATCGACGACATGCATGGGTTTCCAGCCCTTCTGGAAACGCCACGTGCCGTAGGTGTACCTTGCAGTAAGCTCGGAAATTTCTTGTGAAGTCATATTCCTCTCAGGCATTTCGTTTGATGACAAGATAGGGAGCGCGTTTTTCCCGGACATGAAAACCGATCGAACGTTTTGGCGGATCGGGAGGAGCAATCAATTCCCGGAGGGTATCAAACACCACCTTGAACTGTGAATCATATTTCCGTTCAAGCTCATCAAGGCGGCGGGACAGAGCCTTGTTTCTGGAAAACATCCGGCGGAGTTGTACGAACGTGTTCATGATCTGGATGTTCACCTGAATCGCCCGTCGACTGTGCAACACGCTTGACAACATGGCAACGCCTTGTTCGGTGAAGGCAAGCGGAAAACTCGTGGAGTGCTTGAGTGTTTTGAACCGGTCACAAATTGTGACCAGTTCCTTCTGTTCCTTGTGCGTCAACCGGAACATGAACGTGTTGGGGAATCGCTCCTTGTTGCGTCGAACCGCCTGATTCAGGACCTTGGTCGGGACGCGGTATAATTCTGAGAGGTCACGGTCTATCATCACCTTCTCGCCGCGGACAAGGAAAATTCTCTGCTCAATGACCTCGGACGGTAACAGAGTAGCCATGAGTTGTTTGCGCCCAATAATGACGGGAAGGAATTCCCGAATGATGGTGCCGTTATTGAACCAGCGGGCCGTAGCTTTCCGGACGCCGATCCCTGAAGAATTGCCACACAGAACGGACTTCCTTGATCATATCGAGATCAAGTTCTGCAGTTATCAGTTCAGATTTGTCCCTGCTTGCCTGCGCGATGATCTTTCCGCGCGGGTTGCAGAAATAACTCTTGCCGTAGAACTCGCCAATGTTCCAGGGCGGCTCGGTCCCTACACGATTGATTGCGCCCACAAAGTAACCGTTGGCAACAGCATGCGCCGGTTGCTCAAGTTCCCAGAGATATTCGGAGAGCCCGGAAACCGTTGCCGACGGGTTGAAGACAATTTCGGCGCCATTGAGACCGAGAACACGGGCACCCTCGGGGAAGTGCCGGTCGTAGCAAATGTACACGCCGATGGTTGCGTAGCGTGTCTTGAAAACCGGATAACCAAGATTGCCGGGTTTGAAATAGAACTTCTCCCAGAACCCCGGATCGACCTGCGGTATGTGGTGCTTGCGGTACTTTCCAAGGTAAGAACCGTCCGCGTCGATAACCGCGGCGGTATTGTAGTACACCCCCGTGATTTCCTCTTCATACATCGGTACCACAATGACCATCTCATGCTTTTTTGCGAGCTCTTGCATCAGCCGGACAGTCGGTCCGTTCGGAACATTCTCCACCATCGCATACCATTTTGATTTTTGCTCCGCACAAAAATAGGGGCCGTAAAACAACTCCTGCAAACAGAGAAGTTGAACGCCTGCTTTTGCCGCCTGCTCGATGTGTCCCACGTGCTTGTCAATCATTGCCTTCTTGATGATATCAATGGGTTTTTCGGTTGACTCGGCGAGAGAACACTGAATGAGGCCGCCTTTCACTATGCGAGGCATGGGAATCCTTTCTTGGTTCAGTAATCCAATACGGGTGATCTGAGGAGAACATCCCTCCCGTGGGAAGCATTTTCAGACTGAAAAATAGTAACGAGTATTTCGAAGACAGTCAAGCAATGGTAGTGGCGGTCAGGCGCGTTTCCGAGTCGGCCTTTTTTTTGAAAAGAGTCTGAATTGCCGGATGTCGAACCCTCCTTCCTGTGTGAAAGAATCTCTCCTTTATGGATTTCCCTGACAACTGCGTTTTTGCTCTCCCACATGCCGGAAGCGGGTTGAATGACCGGGGCGGGAAAGAGTAACTTGTCGGTTTCGTTCAACAGAACTCAAGGTTATCTCACTTTCGAGGGTTCTAGCGCGGAGTTTCCGTGAGCTTGGAGATGTACATGCACGCAAGTATGTTGAGTTTCTATAAAAAAACACCTATTCTTTTCAGTCGAATGAACGTCGGAGAATTTTCACAGAGATGGATATTTCCATTCGTTTTGTTTGGATGGATTTTTTCCGCGCAGTCAGAAAGCGCGCTTCCGCTGGATGATGACCCCAACCGCACCATGAAACAGAACGGCCTTCGTTTTCTCGCTCTGGGAGACTCATACAGCATTGGGGAGGGAGTGGAGGGTTCAGAACGATGGCCCGATCTCCTAGCGGGAATGCTCCGGGCTGATGGAATCCGCGTGAACGAACCTGTGATTATCGCGAAAACCGGCTGGACAACGGATGAGCTTTTGGCGGCAATCGAGAAAGAAAACCCGGCGGGAACATTCGATCTTGTTTCCTTGCTGATCGGTGTGAACAACCAGTATCGCGGACGCGACACGGGAAACTATAGGAGTGAGTTTCGTGCCCTCCTTCTGAAAGCGATCGCATTCGCCGGTGGCAAGAGTGACCGCGTGGTCGTTCTTTCAATTCCCGATTGGGGTGTTACACCATTTGCGGAAGGCAGGGACCGCAAGCACATTGCACGCACCATCGATCTCTTTAATGCGGTGAACAAGGAGGAGTCCTCAGCCCATCATGTTCACTACGTTGATATCACCGCCTTTTCCCGCCAGGCCGGGAATGACGCTTCTTTCCTGACGACAGACGGATTACATCCGTCGGAGAAAATGTACACGCAGTGGGCGCAAGAAGTTCTCCCGGTGGTCCTTCCTCACGTTGTCGAACATCAGAAGCGATGATTCTGCCGTTATGCCCGTAATCGAGTCCGCCAATATACTGCAAAAAGTTTCAGCCCATGTGCAAATGCTTCTGACGGAGCGGCTTCCTGGGTGGGCAGTATATCACAGTTTTCGTCACACCGAAGAAACGGTCAACGCCTGTCGTGACATTGGTGAAGGCATGAAGCTCGCAAAAGCAGAATTGGAAATGGTTCAGATTGCGGCGTGGTTCCATGATACGGGCTACACGGTTTCTGTTGTGGATCACGAAGAGCACAGTGTTGAGATCGCACAAGCGTTTCTTTCGTCCCGGGAATACCCGTCCGATCGTATCGCGCGCATTGGCGCCGCAATCAGGGCGACCAAAGTTCCCCAGCAACCTTCCAACGTGATGGAGCAGGTCCTGTGCGATGCGGACATGGCGCATCTTGGAAGCAAGAGGTTCTTTGAGAAAAGCAATCTGCTTCGGCTGGAAATTGAGAAGCGCACCGGTGGAACACTCAATGATGCGGATTGGCTCAGGACAAACATCGACTTTGTTTCGCGGTGCCAGTATCATACTCCTTATGCGCGCTCGGCGTTCTCGCGGCGGCAGATGAAAAACCTCGCGGGGTTGCAGGAACAGCTTCGTGAAGTTCTTGCGATGACCGAAAAGGAGGCGGCCAAAGCAGGACTCAAAAAAGAGAAACTGGAAAAGGAGAAACGTCCGGAGCGCGGGATTGAAACAATGTTCCGGACAATCCCCGGAAACCATCTGCAGTTGAGCGCAATGGCAGACAACAAAGCCAACCTGATGATCAGCACCAATTCCATTATTATTTCCCTGGTGTTCGGACTTCTCGTGAGCAAGCTTGATACCAATCCCCATCTCATGATCCCGACGCTGATGCTGCTCGCGGTGTGCCTTGTTGCCATGATCTTTGCGATTCTCACGACGAGGCCGAATATCACCTCGGGCGTGTTTACGCGAGAGGATATTGAAAAAAAGCGGGCCAACCTGCTCTTCTTTGGCAACTTTCACAATTCTTCTCTTGAGGATTTTGAATGGGGTATGAGGGAAATGATGAAAGACAGCGAGTATCTCTACGGGGCGATGATCAAAGACCTTTATTTTCTCGGCATTGTTCTCGGACGCAAGTATCGCTATCTCCGGATCTGCTACACCGTGTTCATGTATGGATTGATTATTTCCGTGATTGCGTTCGCAGTTGCCTTCATGACAGCTCCCCCGGCTGTGCCCTGAAGTTTGTTGAAAAAGTCACTGCTTGTTGGTATGTTAGTACAGCTGAGATGTAGTGTGGATGGCAGTGTTTTTTCATTGTACATGTAAACTCCAACGTTCACCCCGTCATCGTCGTTGGAAGAAGGTTTCGGGCGATGACCATACAAACCTCCCTTGTTACCAGTCAACATGAAGGAACGTCCCGGGGTTCGGGAAGTATCATTGTGAAGCGATTCAGACTTGATGCATTCTCCTCGCCTTCGCGGAGCGGAGCGGTAACTTTTGCATTGATCGCATTGGCAATTGTTTTCATCACCCACGCGCAGGCGGGTTCCAGATTCGTGGTGTGGGTGTTTGCCATCGTGCCGGTTGTGTACGCAGCATGGTATGCCGGATGGAATGCGGGGGTGCTGATCGCACTTCTGGGCTCCTGTATTCCCTTTCTTGATGGGTTCACCGTTTCCACCAGAACGGCAAGCGTGTGGCATGCGATTGTTACATTCGCCGCCTTTGTTCTTACCGTTCTCCTGACGCGAAGAATCTGGCGCTGGCATTCATCTTCGATTGAGAATGTCCAGAACCGCTACACGCGTGTTGTGGAAGCCGCGGTGGAAGGTATTATTGCGGCGCACCCCGACTGCTCCATAACGTTCGCGAACACCAGGGCGGCAAACCTGTTCAACCGCCGTGCCGATGAACTTGTGGGAAAAAGTCTGCTGACGCTTGTGCATGGAGATGCCTGCCGTTCACTTCTTCTCGAACAGATGAAGCGCGACGGAATACACACAAGCGCGGTTGAGATCGAGTTTGCCCGGGCCGGCGGAGAGACATTCTGGTCGCTGGTTACCTTCACCCCGACGCTGTCCTATTCGGGTAAACACGACGGGATGATGCTTCTTCTTGCGGACATCTCCGACCTGAAGAAATCACAACTGGAGCTGGACCGGCAATACAAGGAAATCTCCGCCATGCAAAGGTTGTCTTCGGGCCTTTCGCAGTCGCTTGACCTTGCGTCGCGATTGGAGAACGCCGTTGAGACAACGCTTGAGGTGACAGGGTTTGAGGCGGGCCTTATATATCTCACCGATGATCAGCAGAGCAATCTGTACCTCCGGTTTCACAGGGGAATTGTGTCGCCCGAATTTTTGAAGACAGTACAACGATGGCAGGTGGGCAAGGGGGTAACCGGTCAAACAGCGCTCACGGGAATTCCGACGTTTATCGAAGACGCGCTTACGAATCCGTTGATGGATCAAGCGGTACGGAGTCTTGAAGAAATCCGCGGGTTCGCGTCCATTCCGTTGGTCTCGAAAGAACGGGTCGAGGGCGTGTTGAATATTGTCACGCATAAACCGGTGACATTTACTCCCGGCGACCAGTTAATGCTTCAAACCCTGGGGAAGCAGGTGGGGATTTCGCTGGAGAATGCGCGCCTGTACGAAACGGCCCGCCAGCGGGAGCAACAAATACGCCAGCTTTCCATTGATATTGTTCAAATTCAGGAGGAGGAACGCCGCCGCTTTGCCCGCGAGCTTCATGACGGACTCAGCCAGCTTCTCACAACCCTGAAAATCAATACCGAATTGGCATTGAAACATAGCGAGCGGGATTTTCCCCTGACCCAAAAGCACCTGCGGGAAGTCATAGCACTAGCCAACGAAGCCCAAACCGAGGCGAAGCAAATCGCGTATGACCTGCGTCCGGCAATCCTGGATGATTTCGGATTGAAGGCGGCGATTGTTCTGCACGCCACAAACTTTGAGCGGAGAACAGGGATTGTGGTGGATTTACACATGCCGCCGAACGACGCGCGGTATGGTTCGCTGATTGAGACCACCCTGTACCGCATCGTCCAGGAGCTTCTCACCAATGTTGCGAAGCACGCGAAAGCGACCCGCGTAACGATCCAGCTCCTGACGCGCAACGATGTGCTCGCCCTGTTCCTTGCTGATAACGGTGAGGGATTTGACCGGCAACAGGCTTTTGCGAGCCATGCGGAACAGCCGCGCTTCGGATTACGCAACGTCCGCGAAAGGGTGGAATTCCTCGGAGGAATGTTCAGAACAGAATCATGGCAGGGCACCGGTTCGGAGTTTATGATTGAGCTTCCCATCAGGGAGGAATCACAACAGCATATAACCAAGGAGAAAACACTCTGATGCAGAAACGCGCCAAGATTCGGATTGCCATTGTGGACGACCACCATTTGGTTCGTGCCGGGATTGCGGCGTTACTCCGGAATGAAACCGATATTGAAGTTATCAATGAGGCCTCGAACGGTCTTGATATTCTTGAGCAGTTGAAGAAGTACACCCCCGATATTGTCCTGATGGATATCAGTATGCCGACCATGAACGGAATCGAAGCAACCATGCGCATCCGTTCTTCCGGCCTTCCGACGAAGGTTCTTGTCTTGACGCAGTATGACCATGAAGAATATATCAAGCGCGTGATGCACGCGGGCGCGAGCGGTTACCTGTTGAAGAGCGCCATCGCGGAGGAACTCCTGCGCGGCATCAGGGCGGTACACAAAGGAGAGCAGTTCTTTACCCCCTCGGTCTCGAAAGTCATGATGGAGTCCTACATCAGGCAAGCGACGGGGCAGGGACAAACACGCGCGGCCTCCCTGACCAACCGGGAACGGGAAATCCTCCAACTCATCGCGGAAGGCCACACAAATCAGCAGATTGCCCAAAAACTCTTTATCAGTGTCCGCACGGTGGAATTCCATCGGGCAAATATAATAGAGAAGCTCGGTGTCCATGATACAGCCGGACTCGTGAAGTGCGCTATTCAGATGAAAATCATCAGTTTGGATCTTTAGGGCGCTTTTACACCCCCTGAAAACCCCGTACTTTCCTCAGTTGTTTCTTTCGTTGTGCCGGATTAATTTTTAATGGTGGGTATCTACCCACGCGAACCGCGAAGTGTGTCGTTATCTGCTGTCAGAGGGCAATTCGTTGGGTTCGGAGTTCACCATCAATTTCATTTCCGGATGTTGGGATGCCGTCGGGGAAAATCAGGGTTCTTATTGTAGACGACCATCATCTCGTGCGATCGGGTCTTGTCGCGTTGCTGGATTCGGAGCGCGACATTGAAATCGTCGGCGAGGCGGCCGATGGCATGGAAGCGATCGAGAAGGTGAAGGCGGTTTCTCCGAATGTTGTGCTGATGGACATCAGCATGCCGAAGATGGACGGCTTTGATGCGACGGCAAAGATTGCCCAGATGGACCCCGCGCCGCGCATCCTCGTGCTGACACAATACGATCACGAAGAGTATATCAAACGCATCGTCCATGCGGGTGCGACGGGATATTTGCTCAAGAGTTCCGTTGCCGATGACTTGCGCAAAGCAGTCCGCGCAGTTGCCCGCGGCGAGCAGTTTTTTACTCCCACCGTGTCCAAGATTATGGTCGAGTCCTATCTCCGCGACGCTACGGGGCAACTGACGACGCGGTCAGCAATTGTACTCACGAACCGCGAGCGGGAAATCCTCGAGCTTATTGTTGACGGCCACACCAATCAGGTGATTGCCAAGAAGCTTCATATCAGCGTCCGCACGGTGGAATTTCACAGGGCGAACATCATTGAAAAAATCGGCGTGCGGGATACGGCCGGACTTGTGAAGTATGCCATCCAGAAACGGATTGTCTCGCTGGAAGTGCCGTAGCGCGACACCTTTTTACGATAACGGCCTCGGGCGCGTTCAGAGATGTAAAGATAATGCTGTTGGTCAAATGATCCCGCCTTCAACGCATAGGGTGGACATTACCACCTGCGACCATTATTTGCCTCTTTTTATTGCTTGCATCTTTGCGAGGGGCTTACTAAACTAACATCAGATAACCGCCTGCCTGCTTTACACATTTTGTGGAGGTTCGTCATGATACCCCGTTCGATACTCCTTCTCCTGTTTGTCGTGATTGTTTTCGCAAATCAACTGAATGCCCAGGTTCTCTTTCTTTCTCTTCCGCCGGAGACTCTTACCGTCACAGAGAGTGGCGGCAAGTTTATTAAAGCGGTAAAACGGCACAAAGGTTTGTATCCCAACTGGGCCAACCTGCGCGACGAAGCGATTGCACAGGGGGGATTCGCGCCGGGAACCAGCGAGAGCGACTCCGCCGGTGGAATTCGCGTCGGGATTTCGTTCATGGAAAAAAGAAATCCCGGGCCCGGCAAACCGAACTGGAAACCCGTCAAGGACTCTGCCGCGGTGTATGGATGGATCCGTATCGGGAAATGGAACTGGAAAAAGAGCGTTGGTGCTTCACCGGATGCAATTCCGAAAACCTTGCGCAGTCAGGGTGTGATTTTCCACACGGGGCAGCCGCGCGGACTTGATTCCACCGGCAACCCGGGCGAGAATGACCGGAAACGAATCGTCAAGGAACACAAGAAACTTGAGCCGAAGAAAACATCCAACAGACTGTTTGCCGAACTGCTCGCGCTGAAACTGAATATTGCCGCAAGCGCTCTCGGAAAAACGCCGGCGGGATTCGGTGACTTGATTTTTGATCGTGACACGAATCCTTTTGACGAGATGTCCGTTTTTGGATTGGCGCGCAAGGCAGATACCATGATGACGAGGTGGCAGTTCTATACAAGCGATCAGTATGACAGCTTGTGGAGCGCGCTCTATGATATCAACAGGGCGTTCGCCGGTCCCCTCGATACGATCACCTGGGAAACTCCTGATACCGTGTTCACGAAAGGAAAACTCGTCGTTGCAGGACAGGTTGACATCGCGTCGATTCCGTTCCTCCGGCTTCCGGCATGGCCGTTCGTGCCGACGCGCATTGAGCCCTCCTCCACGGAACTGGAACCGGATCAAGACATTGACGACGAGGATGACGAAGTGCTTGAACTTCAGCCGTCGGCGGCAAAGTTGTACCAGAACTATCCCAATCCTTTCAACCCTTCAACGACGATACCCTTCCGGTTGAAGGAAACCTCGTCCGTGACGATCAAGGTATTCAATCTGCTTGGTCAGGAGGTGGCGGTTGTTGCGAATGAAGAGGAGTTTGAAAGCGGTTTCCAGAGCGTAAGCTTCGCGGCGGAGAATCTCTCCAGTGGGGTATATTTGTACAGCATTGAAACACGACCCCTGGAGGGAACCGGCGCGAGAGCCGTGGAAACGCGCAAGATGTTACTACTCAGATGAGTCTATGAATGCGTAGTAATCCCGCCTTTTATGGCGGGGATTCTGATGAAGTAACCGGCAGTTTCCATGTAATCATCCAAGCACAGCCCCGGGTACAGCGCCTGGGGCTGTGCGCGTAGTGTTCGTCGGAATTATTGCGAACCCCTTGCAACTCAACGGGCGTTAGTGTTTATTCGTTCGAACATCTATCAGCGTTCTCAAACCCGCGACGGCGCTGATATCCAACCGGGAGGCACGCAGAATCTTTCCCGAAACCTCCCACGATATCCACAACATCATAAACGGAGGTGCGGCATGAAATGGCTCCTATCTCCAGGCGTTTTTCTTTCTGGTTTTGTTCTTATAACCTTGTTGTCATTTTCTCCTGCGCACGCGCAAGCTCCGTCGGATTTCTTCATAGAGGGAATTGCCGGCGGTCGGGCGCCTTGGGAGGAAATTTCCTACCTCATCATTGACTCCACGGGATTCGGCAGATACTTCATCATGCGCGCCGAACATCGCGGGGACGGCGAATATGATTCCATCGCGAGCTTCACGCTCTCGCCCGCGCAAATGGCTTCGATCGCCGGCTCCGTTGTTACGCACGGTTTCTTCGCGCTCGATACGCTGTACGACGGCGACAAGAACGACGGAAGTTTTCTTGAGCTGTTTATCCGCGCTGACGGCGCGGAAAAAAGGGTCAAGTCAATCAACATTGCCGTTCCCGGACTCGATAGCCTTGTGCGCGATATTAACGCGGAAACGCCCGACTCGCTTGACCTTGAATACAACGATTTGAACCCGTCACCGTCACCGGATCGGCCTTTCGCAGTGTATCCGAAAACTCCTGTTCCAAATGTCCTTCCCGGTTTCGGCACCAGCGTGAAGCGTGAGGATTGCAAAATCACCGTCACGATAAATATTGATCTCATCGGACTCGATGCGTCCTCCGCAAGAGCCGCCGCAATCAAAAGCAGTGTGGAAGCGAAGTGGAACGGCTCCGGCCAAACATTCGGGTGGTGTCCCGTGGTGTTTGTCGCAAACGTGAACGTCGGAACACAGAAAGCCGCTCATCACCAGATAACGCTTGATCCGGATGATGACTTCCGGTCGTATGTGAACGGTCCATTGCCAGGCGTGAATGGTGGCGGCGGCACTGGTCGATGGGAAAAAGATTGCGGCGATGACAATACTGCGGCACATGAGGCAGGCCATCTGATGGGTCTTGCCGACCAGTATAAGGATTCCA
>CAZJYO010000009.1:0-7162 GCA_964550275.1 uncultured Chitinophagales bacterium | reverse complement strand
TGCCCTTGCGCGTTTTTAGCGCCAGCCCGGGATCGGCGCCGACGGAAAGCGGCACACTGTCTCCGTTCCCAATCCCGGCCACGAACACGATTGCATGGCAAGCCTGCAAAAGGGGGCGACGCCCGCGGTCCCATTACAATCGGCGATTGACCAGATTGTGAACGCTGCGGGAATTACATGCCCGGAAATGTGCTGTATTTTCGACCCGATTCCCTTGCCGCCGTATCTGTGTACGGTCACTACGCAATGTGACCAAGTTCTGCTGGCGACGAACCAGGACTCGACCATGCCACTCCAGATTCAATTGGTGCATATCAGTGATCCGGTGTTCCAGGTGAATCCGCCGTTTGCCGGACTCTTTCCATTCCAAAGTCAGCCCTTTACAGTAACCTTCCAGCCGCCGGTCGTCGGGACGTACCAGGGCATCATCGTTTTCCAACATCTCTTTGGAACACTTGCAATGCCTCCGGTCTTTGACACGATACCTGTCTCTGGCATCGCCGCGCCTGCGGAGACGCTGCTGTTCCTCTCCGTCCCGCCCGAAACGTTGACGTTGGCTGATATCAAAGGGAAGTTCATCAAGCGAGTGAAGCGCGGGAAAGGGCTCTATCCGAACTGGGCAAACCTGCGGGATGAAACCATTGCCCAGGGCGGCTTTGCCCCCGGGACAAGTGAAAGCGATTCTGCCGGAGGAATCCGTGTCGGCATTTCGTTCATGGAACGAAAGAACCCGGGGGATCCAGCCAAACCAAACTGGAAACCGATCAAGGACTCGGCTGCGGCGTACGGCTGGATCAGGATAGGGAAGTGGAACTTTAAGAAAAGCGTGGGCGCGTCACCGGATGCGATTCCAAAGACCCTGCGAAGCAAGGGAGTCATTTTCCATACTGGCCCGCCGCGCGGACTCGATTCTGTCGGCAACCCAGGCGAAAACGGCAGGAAGCCGTTCCTCAAGGAACACAAGAAGCTTGAACCCAAGAAGACCTCCAACAAGCTCTTTGCCGAGCTCCTTGCCCTGAAGCTGAACATCGCCATGAGCGCGATGGAAAAAACACCTGCAGGTTTCGGTGACTTGATCTTTGATCGTGACGGGAATTTCCTCGATGAGATGTCGCTCATGGAGATTGCGCGCAAAGCAGACACGATGATGACGCGCTGGCAGTTCTATACCAGCGATCAGTACGACAGTGTGTGGAGCGCGATCTACGACATCAACCGCGCATGCGACGGGCCGCTCGACACGCTTTCCTTTGAAGCGACCGACTCCATCTTTACTGAAGGCAAGTTGCGCGTTGCGGGACAAGTAGACATTGCCACGGTTCCATTTTTGAAACTCCCGACGCCGTTTGTTCCGACACGTATTCTTCCAACCTCCCCGTCGGTTGAACCGGATGAGGACTTCGAGGAGGATGACGAGTATCTCGAAGGACTTCCTGTTGCCGCGCTGCTCTATCAGAACTATCCGAATCCATTCAATCCGACAACGACGATATCGTTTCTCCTGAAGGAACCATCGATCGTCACCATCAACGTGTATGACCTTCTCGGTCGTGAGGTTGCAACGCTGAGCGAACGGGAAGAGATGGAGGAGGGTCTTCAGTCGTTGGAATTCTCTGCAGATGGATTGGCAAGCGGCGTGTATTTTTATCGGATCGATGCACACGGGGTCGGGGAGTCGGGGCTAAAGTCTTTGAAAACGAAGAAAATGCTCCTGCTTCGGTAGATGTTTTTCCCGTACTAACCCTCGTAAAACTACTGGGGCGGAAAAACTCGTATTTTCCACAGTTGAATGTATGTTGTGACAAAACTACACTTTAGTGAGCGGAAACGCTTCCATCAAGGAAGTTTTATGGTCTTTTCCGCTCTTCAAGTCATTTGCTTCTGAATACTAATGAGTGTCTCCGAGGCAGAACCTCTGCACGGAGTTTTTCATTTTTTTTCTTACCCCTCTCTATTGTTGAGCTTGTCCAAACATTTGAATGCGCGTTCTCATTTCACAAGTGTGATAAAACCACTCACTCACCATCTCCATTTTCGTCAGGAGGAGTTATGAATCGTTTCGCTACCGCCCTGGTTGTCTTCTTGGTTGCGGTTGTTCTCATCGGTGCCTCAGCTTCCGCGCAGATTTTCGCCCCGGAAGGTTTGAACATGCCCGGCCAGTTCAATGGTTGGACAAACCCTCCGGTAAAACCTGCATTTGCCGGTGTGCAAGGATCCGGCACCCTGCTGCCGGATGCCGGACTGGCAACGGATCGTTATCAAACGCGCGCGTATATTAACACCACAGGCGCCGACACCGTTGGCGGCACGTACGACTGGCTCTTCACCAGCGGACCGGGCGGCAACTACTACGCCAACAAATGGGCCGGCGTTGTCGTCGTTATCGACTCCGTGCAGAGCTATACATTTAACAGCGGTGCTGATAACAATGTGACGCTCACCGACGGAAAGTACTACACGGTCAACTGGAAGGACGCGGGCTATACCGGCACAACGGCCGCGTGGCTTGCAACAACCGAAATCCCCGAAACAGTTCTCACTGTGACGCAGAGTCCTGTTGCGGCTCTTGTCAACCAGTTCGGCGGCGTTACCGTGAGCTTCACACTCTCCAGTTCTGCAACAGGCAACACGGAAGAAAAATTCTTCGTGCGCTACACAACAAACGCGTGGTCAACCTCGGCGGTTGTACAGGCAACAATGGCAGGCGCATCCGGCTCGGCGGTTATTCCTGTCCAGGCGGCCGGCACCAACGTTCAGTACTATGTCTTCTCAACGACGAAGTCAGATCCTTCGTTTGATTATGACATGTACACGCTGCAGTACAATAATAACAGCGGCGCGAACTATGCGTACACGGTTCATGCAGCGCTCTCCGGTTCAAAGTCCATTCCCGGCGATTACGCGACAATCAAAGCCGCTGTGGACTCCCTGAATGCCTTTGGCGTGGGCACGGGCGGGGTGGTGTTCAACGTTGCGGCGGGACATACGGAAACGAACTCCGAAATCATTCTCCGGGATTCGACTTCGACATCCTCCAATACTATTACGTTTCAGAAATCCGGTTCCGGCGCAAACCCGAAGGTCAACGCGGGAGTCGGGACGAGCACGACACTCGACGGTATCATCAAGATTGCAGGAACGGATTACGTAACATTTGATTCCATTGACGTTGCCGAAAATGCAGCCAACCTTACCACGACAACGCAAATGGAGTGGGGCTACGCGGTTTTGAAAGGCAGTCCGACAAACGGCTCCCAGAACGTGACGATCAAGAACTGCACGATCACGATGATCAAGACGAATACGGCAACGTACGGTATTTATTCCAGCAACCACTCAGCAACGAGCACGACTTCCTACACGGTGACCTCGACTGCCGGAGCGAACAGCAATAACAAGTTTTACGGCAACACGATCTCCAATTCCTACAATGCCATCATTGTGAACGGCTTTGCCGACATTTCGCCGTACACGCTCTATGATCAAAATAATGAAATCGGTGTCACGGCCGGGAACATCATCAGTAACTTTGGCGGCGGTTCTGCTACGCTTCGGCCGATTGAGGCCGTCCGGCAGAATGGACTGAAAATCTACAATAACTCCATCAATGGCGGTACCGGAACCACAACTACCACTCGTGGGATTTACCTCTCGACAAACGCGCTTTCGACCATCGAGGTAAAGTATAACACCGTGACGTTGACAACGTCGGCGACCACAAGTCAGGTTGTCGCCATCGAGAACAACGGCGGAACGGGCACTGTGAGTTTTATTGGAAACACTGTCACGGGTTGTGTGTATTCCTCGGCCACTACGGGTGAGTTCTACGGTATCTGGAATAATAACGCATCAACTGCAACCGTGAACATTGACTCAAATAATGTCCACACGAACTCTCAGGCGGGCACCGGGACATTTTATGGAATTTATGCGCTGAGCAACACTCTTCCTGGTACGGTCAATATTCGCGCCAACAATGTCTATAATAACAAGAAGACTGGTGCCAGCGGTACGCTGTATGCCACAAGAGCGGGAACTGGAACGATTACGTACGCATACAATATGGTCTATAATGACTCGATTCCCTCAACGAGCGGGGCGTCGGCCGCAGTGTTGTATGGCTATTACAATTTCGGTTCTCCTCTTTCTGAGACCATCAACAACAATACGGTGTACGGGCTGGTTGTTGCGGGGACAACGACCTCTGCCAGTACGATTGTCCGCGGCATATACTCAAATACCACGGCCTCGGCCGTCAAGTCCATATACTCCAACACGGTGCACACACTAATCTCGCACATCGGAACGGTGGACGGAATTTTCCATTCGCTTGGGGCGCCGGCCAACATTTACAGGAATAATATTTATAACCTGCAATGTGGCGCGGCTGGAGGTATCGTGAACGGTATTCTCTCGTCAAGCGGCACCACCACGTACATCTTCAACAACTTTATCTCTGATTTGAGGGCGCCTGCGGCCACAGGGACAACCACCGCAGTCGTCGGTTTGAATATTGCGGGCGGAACCACGGCAAACGCGTATTACAACACGATTCGATTGAACGCGACCAGCTCCGGAACGACATTTGGAACGTCCGGCATTTTTGCTTCAACGACTCCAACGGTGGAGTTAAGGAATAACATTGTCGTCAACCTCTCGACGCCCGGTGCTACGGGCGGCTTCGTTGCGGCGTACCGCCGGTCAAGCACCACGCTCACGTCGTACTCAGCATCGTCGAACACGAATGACTTCTATGTGGACCCGTCGCTCGGCGTGCGCCGTTACCATTACGGACATGGCACAACACCGGCTGATCATGATTCCACCATCGCGGCCTACAAGTCGCGTGTTGGTCCGCGGGACGCCGCGTCGTTTGCGGAGAACCCGCCATTTATCAATGTCGGATCCACGCCATACAATCTGCACGTTGATACTGCAACCCCGACACAAACGGAGGGCGGAGGTTCACCGGTGACCACGCCGATTGCCATCACCAACGACTACGATAACGACACGCGGAATGTCACGACGCCTGATATCGGCGCGGATGAGTTTGCAGGAACCGGGCTTGATCTTACGGGGCCTGCCACAAGCTATACGGCTTTGGGGAACACGCACTTGACGTCTAATCGGTTGTTGGCGACAACGATATCCGATCCTTCGGGCGTACAGCGAAGCGGGGCCGGTGAGCCGAGAATCTATTTTAAGAAGGGTGCTGCGGGTACATATTTCCCGGCAATCGGAATCGAATCACCGACAGGCACGTGGACATTTACCATCGACCATGTCACCGCGTTGGGCGGCGTCGTCATGGGTGACACCGTGTTCTATTATGTTGCAGCCCAGGATAGCTTGGGCAACGCCGGAACAAATCCCGGCGGCTCAAGCCCGACCATCAATCCGCCGAACGCAACCGTTGCTTCGCCCAATTTCTATAGAATTACCGGCTTCATACCAGCGGGAACGTACACGATTGGTTCGACACCGAGTCCTGCGTTGAACCCTCCCGGCGTCTTTGCGACAGTCAAAGCCTTCTTTGATTCGATCAACGCTGTTACGGTGACCGGCAATGTCGTCGGCGAGTTGATCAGCAACACTACCGAAACGGCAATGGCAACATTGAACGCCGTCACATACGATGCAGGGGGACCATACACGATTACACTGCGCCCGGCAACAGGAACAGTGGACACGGTAAGTGGTTCGATCATCGGCAGTATTATCAAGCTGAATGACGCGGACTACGTCACGATTGACGGCTCCAACAGCGGCGGGAGCGACCGCAGTTTGACGATTATTAATTCGAACCCAAGCGCGAGCACTGCGGCGATATACATTGCGAACCCGGTTTTCGGAGGCGGTGCGAAACACAACACCATAAAGAACACCGTATTGCGGGCCGGCGTTGACCAGTCGGCATCAACCGGCGCCACCTTTGGAATTTTCTCAGGCGGACCCTCGATCGGCACATCGGGCGCCGACAACGACTCCAACACCTACTCGAACAACGAGATTGTCAAAGTCCGTTATGGAATAGCGTCGTGGGGAACGAGTGCTGCAAATCCGAACCAATACACGGTGATTCAGAACAATATCATCGGCCCGTCTGCGGGTGGTGCCGATGTTATCGGGAAGGCGGGTATCTATGCCTTCAACGAAAACAACATGGACATTTCCGGAAATGAAATCCGGTTTGTGCAGGGGTCTGGCGGGACGGACCGGTTCGGGATTGCTTTGGGTTCCGAGGGCGTAAGCAATACCAGCGGTTCAGCGGGATCTCCGGTGACCAACTCGCTCATCGCGAAAAACAAGATCCATGACCTTAACGAAACAGGTACCTTCTCCGGAGTCGGTTCCGCCTCGAACAACCGTGTTGTGAACAATTTCATTTGGAATATCCTCGCCAATGGAACGAGCGGCGACTACAACGGCGGCATCGGCCTTCATAACGGCAATGCCGACGTCGTTGCGTACAACTCGATTCACCTGTCCGGTGACAGAGACCCCGGTGTTTCAACAAGCGCTTCAACCTCGGGATACGGTATTCTCATTGCCAGCACGTCTGGTGTGCTCAATGTTACCGTCAAGAACAACATTTCCTTCGTCAGCCTGACTTCGAATACTGCCACGCTCATGAACTATGGCATCAGTATTCCATCAAGCTTTAGCTGGGGGACTGGCGGATCGAACAACAACGACCTTTTTGTTTCGGGTCCACAATCGCTTGTCGGTCAGCATGGCGGCGTGAATGACACGACGCTCGCACAGTGGCAGGCAGGTACGACCCAGGATCTCGCCAGCGTCTCGGGCGATCCGAAATTCACGTCGGCTTCTAATCTGCATATTGATGCGACGCAGGCGTCGGTCGTTTCCAATGCCGGCACAGCGCTTCCTGCTGTGACAACCGTTGACATTGATGGTGATGGACGCAGTGGTTCGACGCCTGACATCGGCGCGGATGAATATACGCCAGTGCTTCCGGGCGCATTCACGCTCACTTCACCGGCAGATGGCTCCATCGGTCAGCCGGTCAGCGGCACACTTTCGTGGACGGCATCCACCGGCGCATCTGCCTACGACGTGTATCTGGATGGCAATCCGGTTCCGGTGACCATCGTGAGTGCCGATCAAACGGGCAACTCCTATGCGTACTCAGTTCCCG
>CAZJYO010000008.1:0-24812 GCA_964550275.1 uncultured Chitinophagales bacterium | reverse complement strand
GGCAAGAAGATGCTCATTGGCAGTGAGGGCAGCTATTACATTATCGACTTGCCTTCGGGGAAAATTGAACCAAAAGACAAGCTGAACCTGAGCACGATGAAGGTGTGGCTTGACCGCCGTGCAGAGTGGAATCAGATCTTCAACGAGGCCTGGCGGCAGATGAGGGACTTCCTTTTCGCGCCGAACATGCATGGCGTGGATTGGCCGAAGATGCGCAGGACATACGAGCAACTTCTTCCCTACGTGAACCACCGCGCAGATCTCACCTACGTTATCGGCGAGATGATTTCCGAGCTGAACATCGGCCATGCGTATGTTGGCGGCGGCGATTATCCAAAGCCCGATCGCATTCCACAGGGTCTTCTTGGCGCGAAACTTGAACGCGACAAGTCGGGCTATTACAAGATCAAGGAAATCCTGAAGGGCCAGAACTGGGATGACGATCTTCGTTCTCCATTGACCGAAATTGGCGTCAATGCACAGGAAGGAAACTACATCATCAGCGTGAATGGCGTTGCAACAAATACCATGACGGACATTTACACTGCCCTTGTCAACACCGTTGGCAAACAAGTAACGCTTACGTTGAGCAAGGAAGCGAAGGAAGCCGGGAGCTGGGAAACAGTGGTCATGCCGACAGGCGACGAACGCGGATTGTATTATTTCAACTGGGTACAGAAGAACATCGAGAAGGTCACCAAAGGAACTGACGGCAAGGTGGCGTATGTCCACATCCCGAACATGGGTGTTGATGGATTGAACGAGTTCGTGAAGTATTACTATCCGCAGACACGCAAAGACGCCATCATTGTTGACGTGCGCGGGAATGGCGGAGGAAACGTATCACCGCAGATTATCGAACGCCTGCGACGTGAAATGTCCATGGTGGAAATGGCACGCAACACAACCACAACTCCCGACCCCGACGGCATGATCATCGGGCCGAAGGTGATGTTGATCGATGAGTTCTCGGCGTCGGACGGCGATATTGTTGGTTACCGCTTCCGCAAGCACAAGCTCGGTCCGCTGATTGGCAAGCGCACATGGGGCGGCGTTGTTGGTATTCGCGGCACGCTCCCCTTGCTGGATGGCGGATTCCTCAACCGTCCCGAGTTTTCGCGCTACGATACCGAAGGCAAGGAATGGATCATGGAAGGTAAGGGCGTTGAGCCGGATATCTTTGTTGATAATGATCCTGCGCGCGAATTCTCCGGCGTTGATGACCAACTCAACAAGGCAATCGAAGTCATCAATGACGCGCTGAAGAAGAACCCGGTGAAACTCCCTGAACCTCCTCCGTATCCGGACAAGAGCAAGTAAGTTCTTTCACCTGACAAGGGCGACCACTGAGTCGCCCTTGTTTTTTTTGTCCCGCCAAAACCCATTCAGTACTTTCCCTTTAGCCATCCGTTCATTACCTTGACGTTCGATTTTCTCACGACATTGAAGGACCATGAAGACTCCGTCATTTCTCAAGAACGCTGACCTTGGCATTTTCATTCTACGCGTCGGGTTGGGCGTTATGTTTGTTGTTGCACACGGATTGCCGAAACTGCTCGGGGGGCCGGAGCGCTGGGAGGGTGTCGGTAATGCAATGAAGCTTGTCGGCATTGATTTTTCCCCGGCACTCTGGGGATTTCTCGCCGGTTCCATTGAAGTTATCGGTGGTGTCCTTTTGGTGCTTGGCGTTTTTGTCCGGCCCGCAGCTTTTTCGCTGGTTTGTATGCTCACGATAGCAACACTGCAGGTGCTCTCACGCGGCGAAGGTTTGTACAGTAGTAACGCGCAGTCGCTGCAAGTTGGCATTGCTTGTTTGGCGCTTGTATTTCTCGGCTGCGGAAAATACGCATTGGACCGCAATGGCTGACCGCTCACGAAAAATCCGCAAACCATCTGCACTCAGAAAAGGCGATGTCATCGGCATCATCGCACCGGCAAGTCCGCCCCACAACCAAGAGAGTGTTGAGCGCGGAGCGCGTTACTTTGAGCGGCTCGGGTACAGAGTAGAAATCGGGGCGGGCGTTTCGCGGAAACATGGATACCTCGCCGGCAGGGATCGCGAACGGCTCGACGATCTCCATGCAATGTTTGCCGATCGCCGGATCAACGCTATCGTTTGCGCGCGCGGCGGCTATGGAACTCCCCGTCTTCTTCAATCTATTGATTACAACCTTATTGCACGCAACCCGAAGATTCTCGTTGGCTTCAGCGACATCACGGCGCTTCAACTTGCACTCTGGAAAAAATGCCGGCTCGTGACCTTCCATGGTCCGATGCTTGCCGTGGAGTTTGCTTCCGGACTTGATTCGCTTACTGAGCAATCATTCTGGAAATCGGTTACATCCACGCACAAACGCGAACGCATTTCGCTCCCTTCAGGAACAACAGTGCTTCATCGGGGAAAAGCATCAGGGGTTCTTCTCGGTGGAAATCTTTCGCTCATTACTTCGATCCTTGGTACGCCCTTTCAGCCAGATTTTCAGAACGCTCTTCTCTTTTTTGAAGACGTCGGCGAGGAGCCCTATCGCATTGACCGGATGATCACTCAGCTTTCCAATGCATCGGTTTTACAAAAGGCCGCGGGTGTACTCGCAGGTAAGTTTTCCGATTGCGTCCCAAAGGATCCAACGAAACCATCTCTTTCCGTTTCTCAAATACTGGGTGAGACAGCTTCTACCATTGAAAAGCCCTTTCTCTCAAACTTACCATTCGGACACACTACTCCGAAACTGACCTTACCTATCGGGGTGACTGCCAACTTAGTCGCTTCCCGAAGTGAACTCCGCTTGGAAGAGCCCGCAGTCCTCTGATTCTCGCAGAAAACAGGCCGCAATTCGGCTCTTTTTGTTGACTCTCTTCCGTTTTTGTTTTAAGTTTGTCCGTTAAATGTAGGCGCTAACGTATTGAAATGTATGCTGAAGATCGCAGTCATGGGCTCCGGGAAGGGCTCAAATTTCCAAGCGATTATGCATGCAATCAATGACGGGAGAATTCCGAACGCCCAAGTTGTGCTGGTCATCAGCAACAACTCGAAAGCTGGTATCCTTGAAATCGGGCGTTCTTGGGGAATTCCTTCTATTCATTTAAGTACACAGGAATGCGGCTCGGAAGAGAAGTTCATCGGAAATCTGCTGGATGCTCTTCAAAAACATGAAGTCAACTGTGTTGTGCTGGCGGGATACATGAAACGGATTCCTCATAAAGTGATCGCAGCGTACCGAAATCGCATCCTCAACATTCATCCGGCATTGTTGCCGCGTCACGGAGGCAAGGGGATGTATGGAATGCATGTTCATGAGTCGGTGATTGCCTCGGGAGATCATGTCAGCGGAGCAACAGTGCATCTTGTTGATGAAGAGTATGATCGCGGAAAGATTCTCTTGCAACGTGAGGTCCCGGTTTCCAAAGATGAAACCCCCGAAAGTCTGGCCACAAAGGTTCTTGCTGTTGAACATCTGATTTATCCTGAAGCCATACGTCTCTTTGCAAAAGGAAACGCGTCCGCGATGAACGACACCGGAAAAAAGGAAAACTGACGTGCCCCACATCCGCCGCGCGCTCATCAGTGTCTCGGATAAGCGCGGCCTCATCGCCTTCGCACAAGGGCTCCATGCCCTCAATGTCGAAATCATCTCGACAGGCGGCACGTACGCAACGCTCAAAGAACACCGCATCAACGCAATATCCATCTCGGAATACACCGGCTTCCCGGAAATCCTTGACGGACGCGTCAAGACCCTTCATCCCAAGATTCACGCCGGACTTCTCGCCATTGCCGATGACGCCCGCCACCAGCAACAACTCCATGAGCTTCACATCGAAGCCATAGACCTTGTGGTGGTGAACCTCTATCCGTTTGAACAAACCATTGCGCGCAACGGCATTCCGCTCGTCGAAGCAATAGAACAGATTGATATTGGCGGACCTGCGATGATACGCGCCGCGGCAAAGAACTATCGACACAAAGCGGTCGTCGTGAGCCCTGAGCATTATGACTCCATTCTCGATGAGATGAAACAACATGACGGCGCGATCTCCGAGAAAACGTGCCTGTCGCTTGCCCGCAAAGTATTCCGCCATACGGCGGCGTACGATTCGGTTATCTCGCGCTACCTTGACAACCTCGAAAGCCAAAATACATTCCCCGATCTCTTCCAGTTGTCACTGAAAAAGGAAATTGATTTACGGTACGGAGAGAACCCGCACCAGCGCGCGACCCTCTACGGAAACTTCACTTCGCTCTTTCAACTTCTGCACGGCAAAGAACTCTCCTACAATAACATTGTGGATGCATCTGCCGCGGCAATGCAAGTTTCGGAGTTCGACGAACCCGCTGTTGCAATCATCAAGCACACGAATCCGTGCGGGGTTGGTTCCGGTGCTGAACTCGCGACGGCGTATGACAAAGCACTGGCAACCGACCCAACATCAGCGTATGGCGGCATCGTCGCAGTGAACCGCTCAATGGACATGGCAACCGCGCAACGCGTTGACAGCATCTTCACCGAGATTCTCCTCGCGCCGGAATTCCCGGACGATGTATTATTGTTTCTCAAAAGAAAAAAAGACCGCCGGCTCATCAAGATTGCAACCGACCTGCGCGCACTGAAGGAACCGGAACTTCGCAGCGTTCCCGGCGGACTCCTGGTACAGGATCGCGATGCGCGTCCAATCCTGCGCAATGAATTCAGGGTGGTAACAAGCAGAACGCCCGATGAAAACGAGTGGAAGGCAATGCTGTTCGCTTTGCGCGTTGCGCGACATGTAAAATCGAATGCCATTGTGTATGCGGGGCCGGATAGGACAATCGGCGTCGGCGCCGGGCAAATGTCACGCGTGGATTCAGCGCGCATTGCTGCGATGAAAGCGCGGGCGGCAGGACTTGAGCTTCGGGGAACCGCCGTCGCCTCTGACGCATTCTTTCCTTTCGCAGACGGGCTCCTTGAAGTTATTCAGGCAGGATCCACAGCGGTGATTCAGCCGGGCGGCTCAAAGCGGGACGAGGAAGTTATCGCGGCCGCCAATGCACATAACATTGCGATGGTGTTCACAAATACGAGACATTTCAAACACTAGTGAAAACCCCAACCCTATGAGTCTCTTCAATTTCTTTTCCGCCGATCTTGCGATCGACCTGGGCACAGCAAACACCCTCATCCACATGAAAGGCAAGGGGATCGTTCTCAACGAACCCTCGATCGTGGCATTCGACAGAAACACAAAGAAGATTGTGGCGATCGGCAAGGAAGCGCAGGAAATGCTGGGAAGAACGCATCGCGATATTCGCACGATTCGTCCGATGAAGGACGGCGTGATCGCGGATTTTGAAATCGCCGAAGGCATGCTGCGTGAATTCATCAGAAAGATTCACGCCAACTGGATGCCCAGCCGTAGAATCGTCATCTGCGTTCCGAGCGGCGTTACCGAGGTGGAGAAACGCGCCGTGCGCGACTCGGCGGAACATGCCGGTGCCAAAGAAGTACATTTGATTGCCGAGCCGATGGCCGCGGCAGTCGGCGTCGGGCTGGACGTTGAGGCACCGGTGGGAAACATGATTGTCGATATCGGCGGCGGTACCACGGAAATCGCAGTGATTGCTCTCTCCGGCATTGTGAACGAAGAATCCATCCGCATCGCCGGCGATGAAATGAACAATTCGATCATTCAATTCTTCAAAAAGAACCACAACATTCTTATCGGTGAGCGCACCGCGGAAGCAATCAAGTGCGAAGTCGGTTCCGCGATGCCCTTAAAGGATGAGATCACTATTCGCGTAAAAGGCCGCGATCTTGTGAACGGCATTCCGAAGACAACAGAAGCGAGTTCCATCGAAATCCGCGAATCGTTGTCGGAACCTGTCTCGGCAATCGTTGAAGCAGTAAAGCTGACGCTCGAACGCACACCGCCTGAACTTTCCGCCGATATCCTTGACCGCGGCATCATGCTCAGTGGAGGTGGCGCGCTTCTCAAGGGTCTCGACGAGCGTCTGCGACTCGAAACAAGTTTGCCTGTCCACGTTTCGGAAGATCCGCTGACTGCTGTTGTCCGCGGCACCGGTAAAGTCATGGAAAATCTGAACCACTACTCAAAGGTCCTCATCAAGAGCAGAAGGTACTAATCCGGTCTCGCATGCGCCGTTTGATCGATATCCTGTTTCTCTTCAAAGAGTATCTTTTGCTCGCGGTTTTCCTTCTTATTTCCATCATGCTTCTTGCAACCAACGATGCACCCCAGATCCGCAGAATCCGCACAATCACCGTTGGCACCATTGGTTTCCTGCAAGACGCATTCGCCTTTATCCCCAACTATTTCGACCTCAAGGAAGAGAACAGAATTCTCCGTGCGCAAAACGTCACGCTGGCAGACGAAGCCAACCGTATGCGCGAAGCAAGTCTGGAGAACATCCGTTTGCGACGCCTGCTCGAACTAAAGAACCGGACCGCATATTCCTACGTGCCTGCCAATGTTGTGGGGAAGACTCTCCAGCTGCTGCGGAACACAATTGTTATCGATGCCGGTGAGCGTGATGGCGTTGCTGTGAATATGCCGATCGTTACCGATGCCGGCTTGGTGGGAAAAGTGAGCGCGGTGAGTGCTGATTATGCCATCGGCCAACTTGTTCTGAACAAGGATTTCCGCGCAAGCGCCAAAGTGCAGCGCGGACGTGTTGACGGCATTGTGTCGTGGGACGGGGGCGACAAGCTTGACCTGAAAAATGTTGCCAAAACGCTGGACGTACAAGTCGGAGATGTCGTGATGACGTCAGAGTACAGCAGTGTTTTTCCGCCGGGAATCAGGATTGGTCTTGTGAGCAGAACACATCAGGAACAGGGCGATCTCTTTCAATCCGTGGAGATCACGCCATCGGTGGATTTCTCCCGGCTGGAGGAAGTCTTTGTCGTCACCAACCTTCCGGATACCAGCCGCATTGCTTTGGAACAACGTTTACCCCGGTAGATCCATCAATGATTCGCACTCTCAAGTACGTTGCACTTGCCCTGTTGTGTATCCTCATCGACACAACACTCATCAAGTTTCTCTCTATCCGCACGATTGTTCCCGATATCCTTCTCATCCTTGTGGTGTACATCGCCATCAGGGAAGGACAAGCCGCCGGCACCATAGCGGGATTTATCACAGGCCTCATCATTGATATGTTGAGCGGTAACGACGGCATGCTGGGATTGTCAGCGATGTCCAAAACCGTCGGCGGATTTGTTGCAGGTTACTTCTTCAACGAAAACAAAACCATGCAAACACTCGGAAGCTTCATGTTTCCGGTTGCTGTCGGCGTGTCGGCGCTCCTGCACAACTTCCTCTATTTTATTATCTTTCTTCAGGGAACGTCGTTAGACGTGGCGGGGATCGTTCTTCAGTACGGCATCCCCTCGACATTGTACACTGTTGCGTTCAGTCTTTTGCCGATGTTTGCATTTGCACGGAAGTATCTCACCTAGCCAATGGCCATACAAGACGAAATCACCCTGTACCGGAAACGACGGACGCTGTATATGGTCGTCGGCCTTGTCTTCTGCATCTTCTTCGCACGCCTGTATCAACTTCAACTGATTTACTCCGACGAGTACGGAAAAAAATCCGATGAGAACAGCATCCGGACAATCCCGAAGGAGCCGGTGCGTGGATACATGTACGACCGAACAGGTAAACTGGTTGTTGACAATCGTCCTGCGTTCACTGTGACGATTATGCCGTTTGAATTTGACGTCAAGAATATTGACCGGCTCGCCGCGCTTCTTGAGCTCGATCCGGCATTTATCCAGGAAAGATTAAAGAAAGGCGCCGCGTATTCCCGCTTCGCCCCCGTGAAGATCAAGCGCGACATCGACTTCAGAACAGTTTCCGCGCTGGAGGAACACCGGAGTGAACTTCGCGGTGTCGATTACCAAATTGAATCCAAGCGCTTCTATACCACGCCCGCCGTTGCTTCTCATATTCTTGGCTACACCAAAGAAATTTCCGATAACCAGCTGAAAGCAATGCGCGATGAGTATGCTCAAGGGGATGTTGTCGGCTCGTCGGGACTGGAGGGTGAGTATGAGCGCGCGTTGCGCGGAACAAAAGGAGCCGAGTTCAGTACGGTGAATGTGCGAGGGCAGGTCATTGGAAGTTTCGACAATGGAAAAAGCGATATCCCCTCCATCGAAGGAAATGACCTTCTTCTCACTATGGATTTTCGTTTGCAGTGGCTTGCAGAATCACTCTTTGCCAACAAACGGGGCGCTTTGGTGGCTCTTGACCCGCGTGACGGTGGCGTCCTCGCTATTGTCAGCAAACCGGATTACGACCTGACGCTCTTCAGCGGTGTTACACCCCTTGATGTGTGGCGTAACCTCAACTCGGACGAAGCGCGGCCGCTGTTCAACAGGGCAACTCTTACCCGTTATCCTCCCGGTTCAACATACAAAATGGTTCTCGCGATGGCCGCCCTTGAGAAAGGGGTTATCACTCCCGCCTGGAGCGTTCATTGTACAGGTGCGTTCCGGATGGGGAACAAAGTATTCAAGGATCTGCATGTACACGGAACAACGGACCTCGTCTCGGCAATTCAGAAATCCTGCAACGTGTACTTCTACCAGCTTATCCTCAAGACGGGACTTGATCCTTGGGCTGAGTACGGAGCCGCGTTCGGTTTTGGCAAGCCGACAGGCATTGACATTTCCGAAGAGAATCCCGGGTTACTGCCGACAACCGCGTGGATGAACAAACGATACGGCGTTAACGGCTGGACGAAAGGATTTCTTCCGAGTCTTGCCATCGGACAGGGAGAACTCGGTGTTTCTCCGATTCAAATGGCGTGTTACGCTACGGCGCTCGCAAACAAAGGAACGTACTATCAACCTCATGCCGTGCATGGAGTCCGCGACAAAGTTCATCGCAAGATTGATACGATTGCACATGCATCACATTATGTGAGGGCATCGGCCAACACATGGAAGGTGATACGCGAAGGAATGCGCCGCGTCGTTATGGAACCCGGAGGGACGGCAAGTCTTGCCCGCGTCAAGGGAGTGCAGGTTGCAGGCAAAACGGGGACGTCACAGAATCCTCACGGGAAAGATCACTCGTGGTTCATCGGGTTCGCTCCTTTTGACAATCCAAAGATCGCCATTGCGGTGCTTGTGGAAAATGTGGGATATGGCGGAACATTCGCGGCGCCATATGCAGGCATGTGTTTTGAACAATTCCTCTACGGAAGACTTGTCCGCAACGACCCCTCATTCGATGAGACAACTCCAGTTGCCGACTCAACAACAGCGCGACGACTTCCGCCGGCTCACACATCGAACCTCTCTCCTGATCAGACACGGGAGACAAACTGATGACCAGCTTTATCAAAGAGCATGTCGACTACAAGACCATTTTCGTCACGCTGGCTCTTGTCGGCATCGGATTGATTTCGATTTACAGCGCTACCTATGATGCAGGGGCTTCGGACAATCTCTACCGTCAACTGCTCTACGCCGGCGCCGGAATCTTCGTCATGACCGTCATCATGCTGATTCCGTCGCGGTTCCTCCCGTTCGTCTCGTATCCCACGTATTTTTTTTCGATCCTCCTCCTGATTGCCGTTTTGCTTTTGGGCCGGACCGTTTCGGGCTCGACAAGTTGGTTTAACATGGGTGCTTTCCGGTTACAGCCGTCTGAGTTTGCAAAGATCACCACCGCCATGGCACTGGCGACGTATCTTTCGCGCACAGATGTTTCCCTCCATCATCTGAAACACTTGATGATTGCGGCGGGGATCGTCCTCCTGCCGGTCGGACTCATCATGATGCAACCCGACACGGGAACCGCGTTGATCTATTGCCTGATGTTTCTTCCGGTGTTGTACTGGGGCGGCGCGACGAAATTCACGATGGTCGCACTTGCGGCACCGGTCATTGCCGCTATCACCGCGTTGATAGGGACCACTCCATTCCTCCTCGGACTGCTCGCCATCGCTCTGCTGATCTATCTTACGATGGAGCATCGCATCATTGCGGCTGTGGTGTTTTCCGTCGCGGTTCTTGTCGGCATTTCGGTCCAGTCGATCTATGACAGCTTGAAGCCATACCAGCAAAAACGTATTGCAACATTTCTTGATCCCGGCGCTGACCCCCTTGGAGCCGGCTACAATGTTCTCCAGTCGAAAGTGGCAATCGGTTCAGGCGGCCTCCTTGGCAAGGGATATTTGCACGGAACGCAGACACAACTGAATTTCATCCCTGAGCAATGGACAGATTTCATTTTTTGCGTCCCGGGCGAAGAATTCGGTTTCTTCGGCGCGGCAACTGTGCTGCTCCTCTATCTTGTTCTGCTCATCCGCGGTATCCGGCTGGGGTCAACCGTCAAAAACCGATTCGGGAGCTCGCTCGCTATCGGCCTCACGGCAATCTTCTTTGCACACATGTTTATCAATGTCGGCATGGCGCTCGGTCTGCTTCCGGTTATTGGTGTTCCCCTCCCCTTCCTCAGTTATGGCGGCTCTGCATTGCTGACCAGCATGACCATCATCGGGATTCTTCTGAATCTCTACGCGAACCGTAAAGAGTACTGAGTTTTTTTCCTCCCGGCGGCTGATTTCCCGTCTTGAATCTCACGCCTTCAATGCTTACTCTTGAACCCAATGTCATGACGATCCACAGGACACTCTAAAATCCCATGCCCAAACAGGTCCGCACCAAAGGCAGAAAACCTGCCGTACCATCCTTGATGAACAAACTCGAGGTCCCGGTCGAGAAACTTCGCTGGCGTTGCAATCCTGATGCGCTGGGCATCCGCACGATGGATCAGGTTCAGCCGCAGAAGGATGTCATCGGCCAGGACCGCGCATTGCGCGCTCTTCTCGTCGGCCTTGAGATGAAGCATCATGGATATAACGTGTTTGTCACGGGGGCATCCGGCACCGGACGCACCACCACTATCAAACGACTCTTGCACGAGTACCAACATCCGCCGGTAACGCTGACCGACAAATGCTATGTGCACAATTTCCGCGACGCCGATTCACCGATAATGATTACACTCGCCGCTGGAAAGGGAAATGCATTCAAGAAAGACATGGGTTCGCTCCTTGCTGAATTACAGCGAGGAATCCCGGCGGTATTTGAAAGCCGCCGTTACCAGGAATCGCGTAAACGGGAGCTTGATCATTTTCAGGACCGTCAACGAAGCGTGCTCAAGGATTTTGAGAAAAAGGTAAAAGACCGCGGCTTCGAGGTTGTTCAGGTTCAGTCCGGACCCAATATGAGACCTGAAATCGCGCCGGTCATGGATGGAGGTCCGATGTCTCCGGAACAACTTCAGTCCAAGGTTGAAACGGGCGGACTCACACAGGAACAACTCAATGCGGTGCTCAAGGAGCAGAACGACCTTGAAGGCCAGATGGAACTGGTAATGCGGGAAATGCGCAACATCGAACGCAAGGCCAAAAAATCCATCGAAGATCTTCAGCGCAAGATGCTCCAGCCTGTGGTGGATGAGCTCGTTGCTGATCTGGAGGAACGATATCCATCCCCAAAGACGAAACAATGGTTGAAAGACCTCAACGCTAATGTCATGGAAAACGTCCAGCGATTTCAATCAAAGGACGACCAACAACAGCCGGGCATTATGGGCTTGCAGATGCCGCGCGAAGAGGATGAGTTTCTCGAGTATCAGGTGAACGTCATTGTGGACAACAGCACTGTCCAAGGCGTTCCGATCATTATCGAAACCAACCCGCGCTACAAAAACTTGTTTGGGACCATCGACAGGATTGTCGATAAAAACGGTGTCTGGCGGACGGATTTCACGGAGATTCGCGCCGGGTCGCTTCTCAAAGCGGACGGCGGATTTCTTGTCATCAACGCGTTCGATGCACTGATAGAGCCGGGCGTTTGGACAACGCTGAAGAGGGTTCTCCGTGACCGCCTCCTTGAAATCCAGCCGATTGAATCAGGACTCTTCGGCGGCGCATCCGCGCTGAAACCGGAACCCATCGAAGTCAATCTCAAAGTCATCATGATTGGGGATCCGCATATCTACCATGTCATGTACAGGGGAGACGACGATTTCAAAACCATCTTCAAGATCCGCGCGGATTTCGACACGGAGATGCCCAAGGACGACAAGTCAGTGGGCAGTTACGTGTCGTTTGTCAAAACCATTTGTGATGAGGAGAAGCTGCTCCCGTTCGATCTCACCGGCGTTGCCGAAGTATTGGAACACGGCGTGCGCTTGTCCGGACAGCAGGGGAAGCTGACCACGCGATTCAATGTCATCGCCGATGTGACGCGCGAAGCAAGCTACTGGGCACAGAAGGATCGCTCAAAATCCGTCAATGCCCTGCATGTCCGCAAGGCAATTGACGAGCGCTCCGAGCGCGTGAAGTTGATAGAGGAAAAACTGCAACAGTTGATCGATGACGGCTCGATCCTCATTGATACAGCCGGAACAGCGGTTGGCCAGGTGAACGGCCTTTCCGTTTTGCAGGTTGGTGAACACGCTTTCGGAAAGCCGACGCGGATTACGGTAAAGACATCGCGCGGCAAGGCGGGAATCATCAATATTGAGCGCGAGGCAGAGCTGAGCGGTCCATCACACAACAAAGGCGTGTTGATTTTAGGCGGATACCTCCGCGCAACCTACGCGCAGGACAAGCCCCTGGTTCTCAGCGCAAGTATCGCATTCGAGCAGTCATATTCCGGCGTTGACGGTGACAGCGCATCATCTACCGAAGTGTACGCGCTGCTCTCGAGTTTGTCGGATACTCCGCTACGCCAGGACCTCGCTGTTACCGGGTCGGTCAACCAGCATGGCGAGATTCAGCCCATCGGGGGCGTGAATCTGAAGATTGAAGGGTTTTACGACGCCTGCAAACCGCGCGGTCTCACGGGGACCCAAGGTGTACTCATACCACACCAGAATGTCAAGGATCTCATGCTAAGACACGACGTTCTTGAATCGGTGAGAAACGGCAAATTCCACGTGTACGCAATCAAAACAATCGATGAAGGAATCGAGCTGCTCACCGGCAAGCCGGCAGGGAAGCGAACCGGTAAAGGATTCCCCGCTGGCACAATTCACTCCCTCGTCGATGCAAAGCTCGTTTCATTTGCGAAACGTCAGAAGGACTACCTGTGATGCGGTAAAACTCTTCGCCCGTTTCCCTCTCCATCAACCCTCGTTCCTTCCTTCCCCGGGATTGCCGCCCCTTTTCCCCACACTCGTTCCCCACTCCACACCCTCATGTGGCGTAGGCGCCACGTTCACCGGGATTTGTCTTCAAAATCTGCTGTTACCAAAAGAATTCTCCTGCAGGAGTGAGTGGCACACGCCTTGCGTAGCAACAAGTCAAGGCGCAGTTCACATCCCACTACATCATTCCAAAGGAGTCACCATGAAAGCAACAATGTTTCTCGCAATGGCAATGTCCCTGCTTGTTTCGGTGCTTGTCACCGGATGTTCAGACAGCGATGCGGTATCACCGCTTGCCACCGACACACTCTCTTCGACAATCACACAGGCAGCCTCACCCGTGGCTTCGATCAGATTACTCGCGAAGCTTGAGGCGACAAAAAAGGATCCGCTCGCTTCCGGAAAGGCGAAATGGGAAAAGCAGTCCGCGCGAATCAAATTCAGTGTTGAAGCTGAAGACCTCAAGCACAACGGCAAACACCGGATCCTTGTGGATGGCAATGAAGTCGGCCTTCTGTACGTGAAGGACGGGATTGGCGACCTCAATCTCGATACCGCATTGGGTCACTCAATACCTGCAATGAAACGCGGTCAACTCGTGGAGGTTTTTAACCCCTCCAACGAGTTGGTTCTCAAGGGCACTCTGTCAGTACAATGAGCTTTGAAACCTGACTGTTTCACTGCGGATGGATACCGTCTGCAGTGGAACAGTTTCTTTTTCCGCACCTTTTTCCTACATTGCAGTTGTTGTTCCACTCGTTTCCAACGAATAATCTCAAGCCCTGATCGCGTCCACCTTCAATGATCCTGACTGATTCCATGATCCTTGAGCAAATGGAGAAAGGAACCATTGTCATTTCTCCCTTTGACCGTCGGTACCTCGGATCGAACTCCTACGATGTACACCTTGGGAAGTCCCTTGCGACCTATGAAAATGACATCCTTGATGCCCGTTCCCACAACACAGTAACCCACTTCGAAATCCCGGATGACGGCATCATTCTCCTCCCTCATCGTTTGTATCTTGGCGTAACGGTTGAGTACACCGAAACTCATGCTCACGTCCCGTTCCTCGAAGGCAAAAGCAGCGTTGGGCGGCTCGGGATAGATATTCATGCAACCGCCGGGAAGGGTGACATCGGGTTTTGCAATACCTGGACGCTGGAAATTTCTGTGAAACAACCGGTCCGCGTTTACCACAGCATGCCTATCGGTCAATTGATTTATTTTGAAATCAAAGGGGATGTTGCGACTGCGTATAACCGGAAGCCCTCGGCAAAATATAATACGAGAACCGACCGGCCGGTGGAATCCATGATGTGGAAGAATTTTTTGAAATAGCACGGGAAGGAAACCTATGAAGCTCCTGTTTCGCGCAGCGCTCTGCCTGTTCATTTCAACTGCCCTGGTCGCGCAACAAAAGCGTGCGATCACACTTGCCGACATGTTTGCGTTCAAACGCGTCTCTGATCCCGCGCTCTCGCCGGATGGCAAATGGGTTGCGTTCACGCTCACAACACCCGATCTCACGTCAAACAAGAATCTCGCCGACGTTTGGATCGCATCCACAAATGGTGGCGCGGCAAAACAGATAACCACTCATCCTGCAAATGATAGAAAGCCGGCATGGTCACCAGATGGAAAATGGATTGCATTTGAGTCCACGCGTTCAGGGAGTTCACAAATCTGGCTTGTCACTCCCGAAGGCGGCGAGCCGAAACAATTGACCACAATATCCACGGAAGCCACCAACGCTGTTTGGTCACCGGACGGAAAAATGATCGCGTTCGTTTCTGAAGTTTTCCCGGATAATTCCGAGAAACCCTTCGCAGAAAGTGATGCGCTCAACAAAAAGAGACTTGACGACTTGGCCAATGGCGCCGTCAAGGCGAAGGTGTTCACAAAGCTCATGTACCGGCATTGGGATTCGTGGCGTGACGGCAAGCGCAAGCATATTTTTGTCCAGGCCGTTGCCGGAGGAGGCGCTGTTGATCTTACTCCGGGTGACCGTGACGCCGTTCCCTTCTCGGATACCTTTTCTTCGGGAATAGAGTTCGCGTTTTCACCCGACAGCAAAGAAATCGCCTACACCGCTTCGCCTGCCAACATCCAGGAAGAAGCATGGAATACAAATCACGACATTTACACCGTTTCTATTGCCGGCGGAACCCGAAGACAAATCACCACCCACCACGCCGCCGACGGATATCCACGCTACTCTCCCGACGGCAAATATCTTATGTATCGCTCGCAATCAGTTGCCGGCTTTGAGGCTGATCGCTGGCAGTTGATGCTGGTCGAGCGCGAAAAGGGAAAAGCCCGCAGTCTCACACAAAACTTTGACGCCTCGGTCAAATCTCCGGTGTGGGCCCCCGACAGCCGTATGATCTACTTCGAAGCCGAAGAAAAGGGCAATATGCCAATCTTCAGCGTGAGCACGGATGGTGATAATGTGAAAAAGGTGTTTGACCGCAACGTCAACAGAAGTATCTCGGTGTCGCCGGACGGAAAGAAACTTTTCTTTGCGCATACCAGTGCCGTGATGCCGGTGGAAATATTCAGTGTCGGGACGAATGGTGAGGGCCTCGCGCAGGTTACCAATTTCAACAACCAACTGCTCGCACAACTTGATATGCAAGCCCCCGAAAGCATCTGGTTTGAAGGTGAGGGCGGAACACAAATCCAGTCATGGCTCTACAAACCACCGGGGTTTTTGCCCGACAAGAAATATCCGTTCGTGTATCTGGTGCATGGCGGGCCGCAAAGTGCGTGGACGAACTCATGGTCGTATCGCTGGAACCCGGCGTTGTGGGCGGCGCAGGGCTACGTTGTCATGGCGCCGAACCCGCGCGGCAGTACGGGATTCGGACAAAAGTTCGTGAACGAAATCAGCAGAGACTGGGGTGGACGCGTGTTCACAGACCTCATGAAAGGGCTCGACTACGCCGAGTCGCTTCCCTACGTGGATAAGGAGAGCAAGGCCGCGGCGGGCGCATCCTACGGCGGATATATGATGAACTGGTTCCAGGCAAAAGCCGACGGAAGATTCAAAACGCTTGTGACGCATTGCGGCGTCTATAATTTTTCCAGCATGTACGGTACAACAGAAGAAGTATGGTTTGATGAGTGGGACCACGGCGGTCCCCCTTGGAACAACATTGAAGAGTTCGAGAAATTCTCGCCGCACCGTTTCGCAAAGAATTTCAAGACGCCCAACCTTGTCATTCACAACGAAAAGGATTACCGGGTACCCATTAGCGAAGGCATGCAGTTGTTCACTACATTACAACGTCAAGGCATTCCTTCAAAGATGCTCTACTTCCCCGACGAGGGACATTGGGTGAACAAGCCTGCTAACAGTGAACTCTGGCACAACACGGTTTTTGATTGGCTGAAGGACTATCTGAAAACTTCAGCCACTTCTCAATAGACAATCACGGGAGCCGCCATGAAGGAACAATTCCGAAAACAAATCATCGATATGCTCATCCAGGCCTACTGGATGGAAGTCGAAACAGTCACGAACTACATTGCGAACTCGGTCGATCTTGACGGCGTGCGGGCCGAGGAGATCAAGAAATCACTTGCCGCCGACGTGCTCGAGGAGCTGAACCACGCGCAAATACTGGCGAAACGCGTGAAGGAACTGGGCGGACAAGTACCGGGCTCGATGGGGTTCAAGGCAGGACAACGATCATTGCAGCCTCCCGCGGATTCCACCGATGTTGTCAGCGTTATCCGCGGTGTGATCGAAGCCGAGGATTCGGCCATCGCGCACTACGGGAACATCATCGAATTGTGCGGCGACGCGCACGATTACGTTACACAAGATCTTTGCATCACCGCGCTTGCCGACGAAGAAGGACACCGCGTTCTGTTTGCCGGATTTCTAAAAGAATACACAAAGAGCTAAGGAAGATCTGACAATGGCCCAGAGTTATGCCGTAACTAATGCAAAATTACAATCGTGGGTGGACGAGACAAGAGCGTTGTGCAAACCCGATGCCGTTCATTGGTGCGATGGATCGGAGAGCGAGTACTACGCCATGTGCGACACGCTGGTGAAGTCAGGAACTTTCAAAAAACTCAACCCGGAAAAACGGCCGAACAGCTTCCTTGCGCTGTCTGATCCGAATGACGTTGCGCGGGTCGAAGACAGAACATTCATCTGCGGTGTACGCAAGCAGGACGCGGGACCGACGAACAACTGGGTGCATCCGAAGGAGATGAAAGCAACGCTCCGCAAATTGTTCGATGGATGTATGCGCGGAAGAACCATGTATGTCGTGCCCTTCAGCATGGGGCCGCTCGGTTCACCGATCTCACATATCGGCGTTGAGATCACCGATTCACCATATGTCGTGGTCAATATGAAGATCATGACGCGCATGGGAAAACAAGTTCTGGATGTGCTTGGGGACGGTGACTTTGTTCCCTGCCTGCATTCTGTCGGCATGCCGTTGGCGACAGGACAAAAAGATGTCCCGTGGCCTTGCAACAGCGAACATAAGTACATCGTGCATTTCCCCGAAGAGCGATCCATCTGGTCTTTCGGTAGTGGATACGGAGGCAATGCGTTGCTCGGAAAAAAATGCTTCGCTCTGCGCATCGCATCTGTCATGGCGCGCGATGAGGGCTGGCTTGCCGAGCATATGCTCATTCTGGGCGTTGAAAATCCCGCCGGAGAGAAAACCTACATCGCTGCTGCATTCCCCAGCGCCTGCGGAAAAACAAATTTCGCCATGCTCATTCCGCCAAAGGCATTTGAGGGATACAAGGTAACAACCGTTGGCGATGACATCGCGTGGATCAAACCTGGTGAAGACGGACGGCTGTATGCCATCAATCCTGAAGCCGGATATTTTGGCGTTGCTCCGGGCACGTCGGAAAAATCCAATCCCAATGCTATGGCAAGCATTCGCAGGAATACGATCTTCACCAATGTAGCCCTGACTCCGGATGGTGACGTTTGGTGGGAAGGCATGACGGACACTCCCCCACCGCAACTCACGGATTGGCGCGGACAACCTTGGACTCCGGCAAGCGGACGACCTGCGGCCCATCCGAACGCGCGCTTTACCGCGCCTGCACAACAGAATCCGGTCATCGATCCGCGCTGGGAAGACCCTGCGGGCGTTCCCATTGCCGCCTTCGTCTTCGGCGGGCGAAGGAGCTCAACTGTTCCTCTTGTCTATCAATCGGTGAACTGGAACTTTGGCGTCTATCTTGCCGCTACGATGGGCTCCGAAACTACCGCCGCGGCAACAGGTCAAGTGGGCACAGTTCGCCGTGACCCCATGGCGATGCTTCCGTTTGCCGGTTACCATATGGCTGACTATTTCAACCATTGGCTTCAGTTCGGCAGGAATCTTCCCAACCCTCCCCGCATTTTCGGTGTGAACTGGTTCCGCAAAGATGAAAACGGAAAATTCCTCTGGCCGGGTTTTGGCGAGAACATGCGTGTATTGAAATGGATCCTCGACCGTGCTCAAGGCAAAGGGTACGGCATCGAAAGCCCGCTTGGGTGGATGCCCCGCTACGATGACATGGTGTGGGATGGACTTGACGGAATGACGCCGGAGAAGTTTACCAAAATCATGTCGGTCAACAGTGAAGCATGGAAACAAGAAATTCTCTCCCATGAGGAGATGTTTTCCAAGCTTTACGACAAACTCCCTCGTGAATTCACATTCATGCGCGAACTCCTCCTTTCCAGTTTGTGGCGTTCGCCCGAAAACTGGGGCCAGACACACGAGCAATAAAACAGGGAACCAATCCTTTTCCTTTCTGTTTTCGTATACACAAGGAGAATGAAAGGGCTTTCGTATGAGGAAAAGGGTGTTGCGCTTGATTTGCGCAAGTTTGGTCTCTTTCGCGTTTCTTTCGTGCACACAACAAGCACAGAACCAACCTTCCACCGAAACTATCGATAGTGAATCCATGAGTGAAAGCGGACAGGAAACAGCAACGTTTGGCGCAGGGTGCTTTTGGTGCGTTGAAGCAGTGTTTCAACAACTGAAGGGCGTTCAGTCGGTGACATCCGGTTATGCGGGCGGCACGACAAAAAATCCGACATATGAACAAGTGTGCAGTGGAACAACCGGACACGCGGAAGTCGCGCAAATCGTCTTTGATCCGATGATTATCAGTTACGATCAGATGCTCAAAGCGTTCTGGTCAAGCCATGACCCGACAACGTTGAACCGACAGGGCAACGATGTTGGAACGCAGTATCGTTCCGTCATTTTCTACCACAATGAAATGCAGAAACAGCTTGCCGAAAAATACAAGAAGGAACTCGACGACACACGCGTTTGGCCGGATCCGATTGTCACCGAGATTGCTCCCTTGACCGAGTTTTACAAGGCAGAGAACTATCACCAGAACTATTACAACAGCAACCGGTACCAGCCGTATTGTATGTTCGTGATTACCCCCAAGCTGGAAAAGTTCAGGAAGGTCTTCGAGAAGCAACTCAAGGACGCGGACTAGAACCTGTGCAACCAAAGATCCCTGAAAAGCCCTCGTCTGAGGGCTTTTGTTTTTCTTGCTCTCAAAACCGTGGCGATTCGATTCACACCGCTTTTTCTTGATTCCTCTCTCTTGAATCCTTAGATTGCGTTGCGTTTTTCCGACGCCAACCGACTACCTCACTGCATTATCTCTGGTTGTTTCGCTTCCACTTAATCATTCGCAGGAAACCTATGATGAAGTTCTCGCTTCAGCGTACGGCATATATGCTGATCGCCCTCGCCTTCTGCCCGTACATCGTCGCAGCGCAAACAGCGCCAGCCGAGGGAATCCGGAAACACACGCCATCCGTACAGGCGTTTACCAATGCCCGAATTGTCCCGTCGCCCGGAAAAGTTATCGAGAAAGGAACCCTGGTCGCGCGTGATGGAATCATCGAAGCTGTGGGTGCATCTGTAGATGTCCCCGCCGATGCGCGTGTGTATGATATGAAGGGGATGACACTCTATCCTGGATTGATCGACGCGTTTTCCGATTATGGATTACCGAAGGCGCCCCAGCGCGGAGATGGCGGTGAATCGGAAGAAAAGGCTCCCGAGCCCCGCGGTGCGCGCAACTGGAACAACGGCATCCTTGCCCAGCAAGATGCGGCGCAGCTGTTCACGCCCGACGGAAAGACGGCCGAGAAACTTCGCGGCCAGGGAATTACCTCGGCGTTGATTGTCCCGACAAAGGGAATCTTCCGCGGATCAAGCGCTTTTGTCAATCTCGGTGACGGCACCGCGAACAAACAGGTTCTTCGCACGAATGTTGCCCAGCACGTGACTTTTGAACGCATGCCCGGCGATGATGGATACCCCGGTTCGCTGATGGGAACCATCGCTCTGATTAGACAGACCATTCTCGACGCGCAATGGTACCACAAGGCAATGGAGGCATACAAAAAAACACCAACGCTTGCGCGTCCGGAAATGGATGAAGCTCTGGAAGCACTTGCAAGCGCAATGTCTGCGAAGTCACCCTTGGTGTTTGAAAGTTCTGACGAATTAAATCTTCTTCGCGCGGACAGAATCGCACGCGAGTTTTCACTTCCAATCGTCATCCGCGGAAGCGGAAGTGAATACAAACGGCTTGACGCCGTCAAAGCCGCACAGAGAACCGTCATTGTGCCCGTGAATTTTCCTGAAGCACCTGCTGTTCAATCTCCAGAAGAAGCGTTGAACATCTCTCTTGCCGAACTCCGGCATTGGGACGAAGCACCGGAGAACCCCAAGCGGCTTCATGACGCGGGAGTACAGATCGCATTGACCAGCGCGACATTGAAGGATCAAGGAAAGTTTCTCGGTCAGGTACGCAAGGCCGTTCAGCGCGGACTCGCTTCTGACGCGGCACTCGCCGCGCTCACGACTGTCCCGGCAAAGCTGTTCCAAGTCGATAACGCTGTCGGTTCGCTTGAAGTCGGAAAGAACGCAAACATCGTTGTTACTGACGGAGATCTGTTCGCCGAGAAAACAATCATTCGCGAAACCTGGATTGAGGGCGTTCGATACGAGATCAAGCCGGGTCCGGAGGTTGATCCCCGGGGAAGCTGGGATGCAACATTCCGCGGCGTTGCCGCCTTGGGACAGGGTACGCTTTCCATTAAAGGTGAACCAGATAACCTCGAAGGAAAAATCACCCTGGGAAAGGATGTAAAGCTCAAAACCATCTCGGTTACTGGCTCCCGCCTGAGTATCTCAATAGCTGGCGACTCTCTCGGACATCCGGGAATCATCCGGATGAGCGCAAATGTTGAGCCGCGCGCACTCTCCGGCCATGGTGAGCTGCCCAATGGGGCATCGTTTTCCTGGAGCGCCATCAGAACGTCAGAGTTCGTTCCGGAGCCGGACACGACAAAGCCCGCTGTTGTAAAGCCTGCATCATTCTCACCGGTGTTTCCCTTCGGTGAATATGGGCGCGCACGCATCCCCAATCAACCCGCCGCAGTCATTATCAAGGGCGCCACCATTTGGACATCCGGGCCTCAAGGAAAAATTGAAAACGCGGATATGGTTGTTGAGAAAGGAAGAATCGTCAAGGTTGGCACTTCACTCTCTGCGCCGGAAAATGCGGTGGTTATTGATGGAACGGGAAAGCATGTCACCGCCGGACTCATCGACGCGCATTCACACACTGCGGCGAGCGGAAGCGTGAATGAAGCAGGTCAGGCAATCAGCGCGGAGACACGCATTGGCGATGTCATCGAAAGTGAGGATATGAGCATCTACCGCGAACTTGCCGGCGGCCTTACTGCCGCGCACGTCCTGCACGGTTCCGCAAATCCTATTGGCGGACAAGCACAACTGATCAAGCTTCGCTGGGGAATGTTGCCCGAGGAAATGAAATTTGAAGGTGCGCCTCCAACCATCAAGTTTGCTCTTGGGGAAAATGTAAAGCAGGCAAACTGGGGCGACCGCTTCACCACACGGTATCCCCAAACACGCATGGGCGTAGAACACATCATTCGTGACGAATTCAAAGCGGCGCTGGACTACGAACAATCATGGCAACGCTATGAAAAAAACAAAACGGGCATTCCTCCGCGACGAGACCTCGAGCTTGAAGCCATTGTGGAAATTCTCCGCGGCAAGCGTTTCATCCATTGCCATTCTTACCGCCAGGACGAAATACTGATGCTGATGCGGCTCGGTGAGGAGCTTGGCTTCAAAGTACAGGTGTTCCAGCACATCCTTGAAGGTTACAAGGTCGCGGATGTTATGGCAAAACATGGCGCCGGCGGCTCATCATTCAGCGACTGGTGGGGATACAAGCTGGAAGTCTATGATGCAATACCCCATAATGGCGCGCTCATGTATGAGCAGGGGGTGCTTGTTTCCTTCAACTCCGATAGTGATGAACTTGCGCGCCGCATGAACCTTGAAGCGGCGAAAGCGGTAAAATACGGGGGCGTTCCGGAAGAGGAAGCGCTGAAGTTCGTCACACTCAATCCGGCCAAACAATTGAAGGTTGATCATCGGGTGGGTTCGCTGGAGCCCGGCAAGGATGCCGACTTCGTTCTCTGGAGCGGTAACCCGCTCTCCACATACTCAAAGTGCGAGCAGACATGGGTTGACGGACGCAAGTACTTCGACATCGTTGAAGACCGGCAACTTCGGGACGAGGTGACGCGTGAACGGGCAACGCTCGTTCAAAAAGCACTCGATACGAAGAAGGGCGGAGGAAGCGATGGTCCCAAGCCCGAGAAAAAATCAGGCGACACGTATGATCATCCACATCGCGACGATGAAACCGGGGAGGCACGATAATGAAAACAGCTCTTGGTATGCTCGCTTTTATTTTCCTGTTTGGGGCCGCGGTCGCCTCGGATCAAATCCCCGGAAAGAATCAGGACCACCCTATTGCCATCATCAACGCGACAATTCACCCCGTGTCCGGGCCTGTTATTTCACCTGGGAGTATTCTGTTTGAAAAAGGAAAAATTACGGGGGTCGGCACAATCGCGACATTTCCTGAGGGAACCGAGATTATCGATGCCTCAGGAAAGCACATTTACCCGGGTCTCATCAGTCCGGACACATACATCGGATTGATGGAGATTGGCGCTGTTCGGGCGTCCAATGACCACACCGAAACGGGCCGCATCAATCCCGGCGCACGCGCTGAAGTGGCGTTTCACCCGGAATCGGAAGTTATTCCCGTAACGCGTGCAAACGGCATTCTCACGGTGATGACTGCACCGCGCGGCGGGCTCATTTCCGGAACAGGCGCAGTCATGATGATGGATGGATGGACATGGGAGGACATGACGCTCAAAGCATCCTCCGCTCTTTATGTGAACTGGCCGGACATGAACATCAGTCGATCGCCATTCACGCGGCAATCCGAGGATGAACAGAAGAAGCAGCGGGAAAAGAACATCAAGGAACTCACCGGCGCATTTGCCGATGCGCGGGCGTATATGGTTGCAAGAAAAACAAGTGTCGGCGGAGTCTTCCATGAGACGGATGTCCGCTGGGAAGCAATGATTCCGGTGCTTGAAAAGAAGGTGCCCGTTGTAGTGTGGGCGGACGACATTCAGCAAATTACGGCAGCTGTTGCGTGGGCTGAGAAAGAGGAAATCCGGTTGATCCTCGGAGGCGGAGCGGATGCGTGGCGCGTTGCCGACTTCCTGAAAAGCAAAGACATTCCTGTTCTCGCAGGCGCGATTCATCGTATGCCCTCGCGCAGACACGAAGCTTACGATGAACCGTTCGTGCTTCCCAAAAAACTCCGTGATGCGGGCATTCGTTTTGCCATCATCAGCAGGGACGAAGCACCGCACGAACGGAGTCTTCCCTACCAGGCAGCGAACGCCGCGGCATACGGATTGCCAAAGGAGGAGGCCTTGAAAGCCATCACACTTTCACCCGCGCAGATCTTCGGTGTTGCGGATCGCATCGGATCCTTGGAGCCGGGAAAGGACGCGACACTCATCGTTACGAATGGCGACCCTCTTGAAATTCTCTGCAACATTGAGCAGGCATTTATCCAGGGAAGAAAAGTGGACCTCACGAGCCGGCACACGGATTTGTATGAAAAATACAAAGAGAAATACAAACGGAAAAAGGGATGATGTTTGAAATACTTTTCCCAACGCTGCATCCATGAAACCGATTCAGACGCCGCTCTTCCATAGAGTATTGCCCCCGCGTGCAACGGGAGGAGAAATTCATCCAACGCTCGTTCTGCTTCACGGACGCGGAGCAGACGAAGAAGATCTTCTCGGCCTTTCCGAATACCTGGACGACCGCCTGTTGATTCTCAGTGTGCGGGCACCATATCCGTTTTCCTACGGCGGCGGATACATGTGGTATGAATTTGACGGCGTCGGTTCGCCTGATCCTGTGATGTTTATGTCCAGCTATGACAAGCTCGCGGGCTTCATGGACGCGGCATTGGCCGGATACCCTGTGGACAAGCATCATCTTTTCTTGCTCGGGTTCAGTATGGGTACCGTCATGTCTCACGCTTTGGCTCTGACGAAACCGGACATGTTCAGGGGCATTATAGCAAACAGCGGTTATGTTCCTGAAGGGGCGCCAATTTCACTCCGATGGAACGATTTGCAAAACCTTGGTGTTTTCATCGCACATGGCACTCACGATCCTGTGATTCCAATTCAG
>CAZJYO010000007.1:0-24972 GCA_964550275.1 uncultured Chitinophagales bacterium | reverse complement strand
GAACGGATTTCATACTGCCTCCTAAGTTAGCTTCATGATGAGATTATGATTCTTTCGGTTCAAGCGGCCGTGCGACAAGCAGGCCTGTGTATTTTTCGCTTGCGTTCACATGTTCAACCATCGATCGCTTTGAAATCTGCACAACCTCGCCGGTAATCGGCGCATGTAAAAATCTCAGAATGTCTTTTTCGTCCCGCATTGCGAGCCCGGTATGTGAGACGTCCAGTCCGGCAATGCGCGTTGTGATCGCAATGATATCGCCGTCGCGAATGCCCTTCTCTGCCGCCGCAAGTTTTTCCTTCGGAAGAAACCAGCGTTCGCGAGCGTTGATACGTCCCTCTTGCAAGGCAATCTCCTTCAGTACATCATCATCGGCAAGCTGTTTGTATGCCGACCTATGCGTTGACATGAAGTAGATAGTTTTGTCCATTTTGACGCCGCCGAGGTCGCGCGAAATATCTTTGACAATATTTTTGGCTTCGTTGTCGGCTATCCAGTCGGAAAAATAATGGAGACGGCTTGGATATCCGTTGATGACCCCACCCCGATAGCGAATGGATTGTAATTGTGAGTTGAATGCTTCAGGGGAGTTCAGTGTGAATTTGGCACAACGTGCAAGAGCGAGCGTGTTCTCTACGAAGGTAACGCAATCAACTTCGCGGAGATTAACGACAAGGTGTTCTTCGCCGGATGTTTCAAGTGTATTTGCTGCATACGGAGCACCGAGGAATGACCTTCCCGCGGCAATCATCATGTCGGCCATTGATTGGGGCCCTTGTGCGATGAGATCGTCGAGCCGCTGAGTGATGAGTTTATGGTCCCCATCGGAAGAAATGGACGGAAGAAGCGACGCAATGCCCGAGCGGATCGTTACGAACGATGCGCCAAGCACGCCGACTGAACGGAGAAATGCGCGCCGCTGAGCAGATGGATTAGAATGGTTGTTCATCCGGTCCCGTGGGAACAACATCAAATGCAGCGTGTGCGAGGTTTTCAAATCGCGCGTAACGGTGAACAAACGCGAGCTTCACATCATCAATGGGCCCGTTGCGCTGTTTGCCGACGATGATATCGGCCTGTCCTTGTACTTCGCGAAATCCGTCGGAGTTGGGATCGGTGTACATTTCCGGACGATGGACGAACGCGACGAGGTCTGCATCCTGTTCTATTGCACCAGATTCGCGTAAATCGGACAGAATCGGCCGCTTGTCTGTTCTGCTTTCCACAGCGCGGCTCAACTGTGAAAGCGCGATCACGGGGGTACTGAGTTCCTTGGCAAGCGCTTTCAGTGAGCGCGAGATCGCGGAAATTTCTTTTTCACGGTTTTCGGCACCGCGCGGACCCTGCATCAGCTGGAGATAATCCACGATGATCATGCCGATGTTGCGCTCGGCTTTCAATCGACGCGCCTTCGCGCGCAGTTCAAGAATCCCGAGCCCCGCGGTATCATCAATGTAAATGCCTGCGTTGGTCAAGCGGCCTGCCGCGATGCTGAGGCGCTTCCAGTCATCCTCTGGCAAACGTCCTGTGCGTACCGCGTGCGCGTCCACTTTCGCTTCGGCGCACAATAAACGCATCACAAGTTGTTGCGTGGACATTTCGAGCGAGAAGATTCCGACTCCAGTCGGTTTTCCCTGGTGCATCGCCGCATTACGGGCGAGCGACAGCGCGAACGCTGTTTTCCCGGAGCTCGGACGACCGGCAATAATAATGAGGTCGGAGTTTTGCCAGCCGCCTGTCAGTGTATCAAGATCGCGGAAGCCCGTCGGAACCCCGGTGACGCCGCTGTGCTTGCCATGAATACCTTCCAGCATTTCAATGGTATCGTGCACAGCTTTGTGCATCGAGACGAAACTCTTCTTCAGGCGCTTTTCTGAAATCTGGAAGATAGATTGTTCTGCTTCATCCAGCAGATCGAACGCATCCTCGGTGGGTTGATACGCACGCATCGCAATAGAAGATGATGCGACAATGAGATTGCGCATCAGGGATTTTTCGAGGACGATCTTCGCGTGAAATTCCACGTTCGCGGCCGAGGTAACTTTCATCGTCAACTCGACGAGATACGGCTCTCCTCCGGCAACTTCAAGATGACCGCGCCGGCGCAGTTCCTCGGCAAGCGTGATAATATCCACCGGTTCGCTTCTGTCGAACATCGCGAGAATGGCCTGGTAGATTTTGCGATGATAGTCGGCGTGAAAGGCGTCTTCATCAAGCACTTCGATCACTTTGGCGATTGCTTCGCGCTCCAACAACATTGCGCCCAGCACCTGCGACTCAATGTCCACGGCTTGCGGAGCAATGCGTCCTTCCTGGGTTCCGCGATCGGAAACCAATTCAATTCCTCGCCGCATCAATGTTTCAGGCATTACACTCTCTTACGAGTTAACAAGTTCATCGTGAAGTTTACGCACGGCTTTCACGTCTTCCCATGTCGCCGGCTTCCAGTTTGGATTCCGCAAGAGCGCCGCAGGATGATACGTCACCATAAGCGGAATTCCTTCAAAACTCAATTGTCGCCCCCGAAGTTTTGTCAAGCTTTCCGACGTGTTCAAAAGATTGTGCGCAGCGGTCAGCCCGACACACAGAATGACACGGGGCTTCACGAGTTCGATTTGCTTGCGGAGATAGGGCAGGCATTGCTCGACTTCATCGGGTTGCGGCTGCCTGTTGTTGGGCGGCCGGCACTTGAGGATATTGCAGATGTACACCTCTTCGCGTTCAAAGTTTATCGCCTTGAGAATCTTGTTCAGCAATTGTCCCGCCCTGCCCACAAACGGTTCGCCCTGCGCATCTTCATCCGCGCCGGGGGCCTCACCCACAACCATCAATGTCGCCCGCGGATTGCCAACGCCAAAGACAAACTTTGTGCGTGTATGCCCCAGCGGACATTTCGTACACTCACAAATTTGTGCGTTCAGCTCCTCAATGGTTTGTGCCTTCCCCCATTCCTGACCGGTGATTGACGGCTTCTTTGTAACCGAAGGCGGGAAAAAATCCTGCTCTTCGGCTCTGGAGGGTTCTACCTGTTGAACAGGCATTGAGGTCGATTCTTTCCTGTTGGGGGTCTCTACAATCAGGGATTCGCCGAGTTGCTCCCGTTCGAGCTGAAAGAATTGTTCAAGACTGGAAAACAGATCGTCGCGTTGATCCGGCATCGTTGTAGGATTTTATGTTTTACGTCGAAGGGTTACCGCAACGCCGCTGCGCGATCAAGAATCGCGTTGGCAACATCGAATTTTGACATCTTGGGCAGCCGCTTGATTGAGCCGTCCGCATTCAGCATCGTCACGACATTCGTCTCCGTACCAAATCCGGCGCCTTCTTTGTTAAGGTCATTCAGAACAACCATGTCGAGGTTCTTCTTCACAAGCTTCCTTTTTGCATTCCTGACCGCGTTATCTGTCTCCAACGCAAAGCCAACAAGAATCTGTTTCTTCTTCTTTTTGCCAAGAGACTCGAGGATATCCGGGTTACGCCTGAGCTCGATGGTAAGGTTCTCGCCAACAATTCGTTCCCGTTTGAGCTTTGCGTTGCTTACAGCAACCGGTGCAAAGTCTGCAACCGCCGCGGACATAATGACGAAGTTGGCCTTGTCAAACTCTTTGTTGACAGCTTTCTGCATTTCGATTGCACTCCGTACATCAATGCGTCGTACGTTGCGCGGTGTTTTCAATACGACGGGTCCGCTCACCAGCGTTACTTCTGCGCCGCGCTGACAAGCGGCGTTGGCAATCGCAAACCCCATCTTGCCTGATGAATGATTGCCAATGTACCGGACGGGATCAATCGCTTCGTGTGTCGGCCCTGCGGTGACGAGCACGCGCTTGCCTTTCAAATCCTTGTGTGCACCTGCGAGAATGCCGTTCAGGAAGCGAAGCAGGTTTTCCGTCTCAGGAAGACGGCCCGGCCCGACGAGTCCGCTGGCGAGTTCGCCGCTTTCAGGATCAATAACATGGCAACCCATTTCGCGCAGCGCGGCAATGTTTGCTGTCGTTACTTCATTGTTGTACATATCCACATCCATTGCCGGGGCAACAGCAAGCGGACATCGTAATGCGAGGACGAGCGTTGTAAGAAAATCATCGGCAATGCCATGCACCATTTTCGCTATGGTGTTCGCCGTGGCGGGCGCAATCAGCATCACGTCCGCCCAAAGTGCAAGATCAATGTGCTTGGTTGATTGCTTTGTAGAGCGTTCGGGGTCGGAAGCAAACATTTCCGTGATAACCTCCCGGCGCGAAAGCGTTGAGAATGTAAGGGGCCCAACAAACTCCGACGCGCTGCGGGTCATCACAACCTGAACCTCCGCTCCTGCCTTTACACATTCACGAACCAGCAGTGCAGATTTGTAGGCCGCGATGCCGCCCGTTACGCCGAGGACAATGTGTTTCCCCTTCACGGTGAAAGACTACTCCTCGTCGCCTGTTTCCCCGGTCTCTTCCTCTTCTTCGACCACCGGCTGTTCTGTTTCCTTGTACCGCCATGTGATGTCGCCCTTCAGCATTTCATCGAGCGCGACATCTGTCGGCTTGGGGCGCTTCTCAAACTCAAGACTGACCTTGAGCTGATCGGGGTTCACATCCGGTTCCTCCGATTCGAGGGATTCCGGCTTGACGACAAACACCTCAACCCGCTGGTTAAACTCGATCTTGGTTTCCTCGTTGATCTGGCGCGCGCGCTTTGAGGCGGCCACGATGGCCTCGTGGACATTTTCCGCCTTCTCAACAAATGTTTCCATGTTAATCGGCTTGATGGACATAACTGATTCTCCAGAGTTTATTGTTGTACGTATTCACGAACTTTCTTATCGACTTCCTCGACAGCCCTGTCGAGATTATCGTTGACCACTTGAACATCAAACAGTTTTCCCGCCTCCATCTCCATCGGCACACGTTCCAGCCGCCGCGCAACCGAGTCATCATTTTCAGAGCGCCGACCCAGCAATCGTTCCCTCAACACTTCCAGTGAAGGCGGCTTGATGAAAATCAAAAGCGCTTCCGGGTACAACCTTTTGATCGAGAGCGCTCCCTTGACATCCACATCAAAGAGCGTGTCCTTGCCGGCGGCAATGAGGCGGTCCACTTCGCTCTTCAGCGTTCCGTAACAATGGCCGAACACTTCCTCCCACTCCACAAAGTCGCCTGCCGCAACTCTTTTCTTGAACTCACCGGCACTCAGAAAAAAGTAATCCGTGCCGTCCCGTTCGTTTGCCCGCCGCTGGCGTGTCGTTGCAGAAACCGAGAATCCGAGCGATGGATGCCGCCGCATGACTTCCTGCGCTATGGTGGTTTTGCCGGACCCGCTCGGCGCCGCGATTACAATCAGCTTGCCCCGCGCCATCTGCTATTCGATGTTCTGCAACTGCTCGCGGATCCTCTCCAACTCCTCCTTCATGCCGACAACAAGATGCGCAATCTGCGGCTCGGTGGATTTCGATCCGATAGTATTGGCCTCGCGGTTCATTTCCTGGACGAGGAAATTCAATTTCCTGCCTGCAGCCTCTTCGTTGTCGAGAGCTTCGAGAAAAAACTTGTTATGACTGCGAAAGCGGACACATTCTTCGGTAACATCAAGCCGGTCCGCAAGCAACGCGACCTCCATCTCGAGGCGGCCCTCATCAAGCGCGGTTTTTTCCATTAACTGCGCAATACGGTCGCGCAACCGCTGACGCTCCGCAGGAACTTGCCCGAGTGAAAGCGTCTGAATGCTGGTCAGATTTTTTTCAAGCAAGGCAATGCGATGCTTGAAGTCTGCTTTCAATTCACCGCCCTCTTTCTGCCGCATGGTGACAAGCCCGGCGATCGCGCCGTCCAGAGCTTTGAGAAACGTCTGCCATTCCTTCTCATCGGAGTTTTCGGACTCGCGTGTTTCGATGACTTCCGAAAAACGAAGCAGGTGATCCAGCTTTACCGTCTCCTTCAGCTTCACCGTCTTTCTCAGCTGGTTCAATAGTTTGTAATACGCTTTGGCCGCGGAAGCGTTGATCTTGAGGGGCAGGTCGCCGTTTTGATCCCGCTCCACGGACGCCACCATGGTAATCTTTCCCCTGCCGACCTTCTTACGAATCAGCTCCTTGATTTCATTTTCACGAAGGGAAAGCGTGCGTGGTAGGCGGGTGGAAACCTCAAGAAACCTGCTGTTAACGCTGCGCAGTTCAACGGTGACGGAAATGCCACCCTTGGCGCATTCGCCGTGACCGTAGCCAGTCATGCTGGCAATCATGTGACCTCTGGAATTCAGATGAGTTTGGAATGAAAAAATATGAAAATCACGCAAGAGTTACAACGGAAAGTTTCGCACCAATTGTCCTCCCTGATATAAACAGGTTATCCACAGGCATGGGGCAATTCCATGGAAAAACCGCATGTTTTCAATATATTGTTGATAACGCCGATGCTAAACAATTACTACACTTTGAGGTACCTTGCCGCCGAAACCGGGAAAGCCGTCAAGGGTCTCCGAATAACCGGTGCTTTTACACAGGAAAGGGATGAGATTGTCATTCAATTTGACGCGGGGTCGGCTCATCTGGTACTCTGCTGTAAACGCGAAACGCCAGCCATGTATCTTCATCCGAATTTTGCGCGCAAGAAACGCAACTCGGCTGATGTGTTAGGCGAAGTTATCGGGAAGATTGTCGAGAGAGTAGCGGTAGTCCAGGGTGATCGAAGAGTTCTTTTTGAACTTCAGGAACGTCGACTTGAAGCGCTGTTGTTCGGTAACGAGCCAAATGTTTTGCTCCTTGATCAAGGCAACACAGTCATCGATGCATTCCGGAACGCCAAGAATGTTAGGGGTAAACTTCTTTCGTCGGAACCTGAACGCGTTGATTTCTCAAACGACCAGTTGCTTGACGAGGCGTTCCAAGCACATCCACAACTCTCTGTCCTTCAGGTTCTCAAGAAGGCATATCCACATCTTGGTTCAACGCTGGCGATGGAGATTCTGCACAGGTCTTCCATTGAGCCGGGGGCGCTGTGTGTCGCCATAGGCGCCCCGAAGTTCGCTGTGTTCCATGAAGAACTCGTAGGCGTCCTCAACGAGATTTCCCGTCCTGAGCCGCGCGTCTATGTCGATCATGCGGGAATGCCGACAGTGTTCTCTCTTATCACGATGAAACATCGCGAACGGGAAACGCCCGAGTCGTTTGACGATGTTCACAAGGCGATCCGGTTCTTCCTTTCGCGATCACGGTCGGTTGCTGGATTTGAAGAACAGCGCGCGGCAATCCTGCGCAAGGTATCCGATGCGCTTGCGCGTGACCGGCGATCTCTGGATGCGCTTGAGAAGGTGCTTGCGAGCCACGAACGCGCGGATGCATATGAAGAATCCGGGCACGCGATCATGAAGCATTTACAGGACATCCGCAAAGGTGACAACCATGCGGTGCTGCCTGTGAACGGTGGAACGGAACGGATTGCTCTGGACACAAAACTTTCTCCCGCACAGAATGCGCAGGCATTTTTTGAAAAAGCAAAATCGGCGCGCAGAGCACGTGTGCTGGCGGAATCACGCGTTGAGGGTTTACGGCAAAGAATCTCAACAGGAACATCTCTTACGGAAAAACTTGAGAGTGCGGATTCCCTTGAACAATTGAATTCACTCATGAACGACCATAACGATGAACTCTCCGCCTTTTCGGCTGGAAAGAAGGCGGAGGAGCGCGCACAAATTCCATTCCGCGTGTTCACGGTGGATGGCGGATTTGAAGTGTGGGCCGGAAAAAGCAGTCAGAACAACGACCTGCTCACAACAAAGCATGCAAAGCCGGATGATCTGTGGTTTCATGCGCGCGGTTCAAGCGGATCGCACGTTGTTCTTCGTGTTGACAGCGCAAAAGGAGAACCGGGCAAACGGGCGAAGGAACAGGCGGCAAGCATTGCCGCGTACTACAGCAAGATGAAAAACGCAAAGATGATTCCGGTGGCGATGACGGAAAAGAAGTTTGTCCGCAAACCCAAAGGCGCCCCCGCAGGCACTGTTGTTCTTGAGAGGGAAAAAGTTCTTTTTGTCGAGGCGAAACTCCCGGACAGCAGCGCACCAGGAACGAAGGCACATCAATGAAACGACAACGAAAAACTCCGGCGCGAAAAGATACACTCGACCTCGCGACGCGTGCAATTCACGGGAACAAACTGTACGCCTACCAGGGACCGGTTGCAACGCCGATTGTGCAGACCTCAACTTATCGCTTTGCGGATTCCGGTGATGCTGTGCGGTATGCCAACGGCGATCCTCAGGTGTACGTGTACACCCGGTATCACAACCCGACTGTCCGGGACGCCGAAGAGCGTCTTGCTTTAATCTTTGGCGCAGAGAAAGCATTGCTATTCTCCTCCGGCATGGCCGCGATCTCTTCATCCATTCTTTCCGTCGTCAAGGCCGGCGATGAAATCATCAGCACGGCGGGATTATACGGCGGCACGTATCGCTTCTTCCGCGATATTCTTCCCGGGCTCGGCATCCGCATACGGTATGTGCGCGCTGACCGGCTGGATGAAATTCCGTCGCTTGTCAACGCCCATACGCGTCTTGTGTATTTTGAGACGCCGACAAACCCGACACTCGGAATTGTGGATATCGCAGAACTCACCGCCCGGACCCGGAAGGCGCAGCGAAAAGCAAAACACAAACTCATCATCATGTCCGACAATACCTTTGCGTCAACGCTCAACCAGGACCCTTTCTCGTTGGGGGTTGACGTTGTCGTCGAGAGCGGAACGAAGTATCTTGGCGGCCACAGTGATATTATGGCTGGTGTTGTCGCGGGCACAAAGAAATTTATTACCGGTGTTCACACACAGTTGAAGTACTTCGGTGGATCTGCGGATCCATTCGCGGCGTTTCTTCTTGTGAGGAGTTTGAAAACCTTCACGCTTCGCGTCCGCAGACAGAATGAAAATGCGATGGCGTTGGCGGCGTTTCTTGAGAAGCACCCAAGGGTCCTGCGCGTTTTCTATCCCGGACTCCGTTCGCATCCACAGCATGCTATCGCGAAAAAGCAAATGGCGCTAAAGCCGGATGGCGGCTTCGGCGGCATGGTAACCATCGAGGTGCGCGGCGGTGTCAGAGGCGCAGTGAGAGTCTGTGATAACCTTAAGGTTGCCATTAACGCCATGTCGCTTGGCGGCGTGGAAACCCTGGTGAGCATTCCTGTGTATTCGTCTCATATCAACCTGACCCCGGATGAACTCAAGTCTCACGGTGTTACTCCCGGCATGATCCGCATTTCTGTTGGAGTGGAGGGTATCGAGGATTTGAAGCGGGATTTTGCCGCAGCACTGAAAAAGATCTGACCTCCGGATACTCGCCCCCCCACCGGAATGATACCGGCGCTTCAAAGGTCCTAACTTTCAGCTTTGGGGCCGCATCAATGAGGTTTGGTATCGTCCTCAGTCACCGAATTAGGACAATACCTTAGGTTTGATTCTCTCTGCTGTTTTCGTTAAAATACGTATTCAGAAATCCTCTCGGAACATCAATCCACATATACATTTAGCGGAGTTCAGGTCGTTATGTTGTCTTGCATGAAAGCGACGCAAACGCGTCTTCTCGTCCCCTTTATTCTCCTTGTTTGGTTCGCAGGGTGCTCTCCCAAAGCCGGTGATGTTGTGGTTGCCAGTGTTGGCGAAGACAAGATCACCATGGCTGAATTCGAAACCATGTACCTCAAAAGCAACGGCAGTCGTGAACAGGCCGCTGCATCCACGATGGAAGAGCGTACGAAGTTTCTCGATCTCCTCACCAAATTTCGTCTCAAGCTGGCAGATGCGTACAGCAAAGGAATGGCTGCCCGGCCGGAGATTCAGAGGGAAGTTCAGCAATACAAGGGAAGTCTCGCCGCGTCGTATCTCACGGATCGCAAGGTCACGGCACCCGGAACAGAGCTGACCGCCAAGCGGCGCACCGAGGAGGTTCGGGCAAGCCATATTCTTATTAACCTGTCTTCCGATGCATCCTCCGAGGATTCCGCGGCGGCATACACGAAGGCTTACGAGGTCATTGCAAAGCTTAAAGCGGGGGCTGATTTCACGGCAACGGCACAGGAGTTCTCACAGGATCCTTCCGTAAAGCAGAACAACGGCGATCTGTACTATTTTACTTCCGGACAAATGGTCCCCTCTTTTGAAGATGCCGTGTTTGCGATGAAGGTTGGCGAAACTTCATCAGCGCCGGTCCGCACACAATTCGGACTTCACATCATCCGGGTTACTGATCGCAAGCCGGCTCCGGGCGAAGTGCAATGCAGTCACATCATGGCGCGCTTTGAAAAGCAGGATCCGTCGCCTGATGATACCCTGAAGGCATACCAAAAAATTAAAACCATTCAGGATAGCATCAACATGGGAACGGATTTCGCCGCTCTTGCCATGCGCAACTCTGAAGATCCCGGTTCCGCTTCACGAGGCGGCGATCTCGGTTGGTTCACACGCCGGCGCTGGATTCAATCATTCGATGAGGTGGCGCTCACTCTTTCCGCCGGCCAGGTTTCCAATATCATCCGCACAGTCTACGGATACCACATCATCAAGTGTGTGGACCGGAAGCCCGCCAAAGGAGGAGAAGAGGCAAAAAAGGAAGCACAGCAGATCTATCAACAGGTTCGCTACAACGATGACTACAAAAAGTATCTCGACGGATTGAAGCGCGAAACAGGTTTCTCCATGAACGAAGCCGCGTTCACGGCGATCGTGGGCGCAATTGATACAAACTCGACGACGAAGGATACGGCGTGGGCAAAAGATATTACCCCTGAAATCAGGAACATGCCGCTCTTCCGTTTCGGCGCTCGCAGTGTTTCCGTTGACAGCACCCTCGAATTGATGGCCGTCCGCCCTGATTTGGCGTCAGCGGCTCTCCGTCCCGTTTCACTGCGATCGTCCCTCGATAAGATCTCCGAACAGCTTGTCTTTGACGTGAGGGGCGAGACCATTGAAAAGGACTATCCTGAGTTTGCCGCCATCATGAAAGAATACACCGAGGGCATTCTTCTGTATCAGGTCGAGCAGGAACAAGTTTGGAACCGCATCACGGTGAGCGACTCCGCGCTGCGAGCTTATCACGATCTCAACAAGGACCGTTTTACCTTCCCCGACCGCGTTGACATCAGCTCACTGCGTGTAGCCAACGATTCCATAGCGACCGCCATCCGCAACCGGCTCATCGCCGGAACGACCATGGAGAAGATTGCGTGGGAGGATTCCCTCCGCATGCATGCACCAACTTCGTATCAGGGACCCTTCAAGAAGAACTCAAGCGCGCTGTCGAAAAAGACCCTGGCCGGGCTTGCAACCATTGCAAAGGAAGTGACGGGAGATCCGTCACTCAGAATAAGTTTGATTGCATACTATGACACCACAAAGAAGCCGGCGACAAGCGAAAAGGTTGCCAAGGCCCGGGTCGCCGCGCTGAGAACGCATCTCATCAAGAAATACGGCATTGCAGAATCGCGTGTGAATGTTACACAACGCATTCCGGCAAAAAGTCTGTCGGACAGCGCACGCAACGCGATGTTTTCACGGGCCGACATGGAGATCGCGGGGCGCAGACCGGTGGTGTTCGGCGGGCTTGAAGAATCTATTTTGCCGGTTGATGCGGACGAACGGACGCAACTCGCGAACACCCTGACGCCGGGTTCATACACCGAGCCGCTCCAATATGAGGGCATGACGTACATTGTGCGGCTCAATAAAAAAGAGCCATCCCGCATAAAGACCTTCGATGAAGCGGGAACGGAAGTTTCAAGCGCATATCAAGAATCTGAATCGCGGCGGCTGGAGCAGGAGTGGCTTGACGGTTTGAAGACCCGATTCCCCGTTACGGAAAACACCGAGACGCTCAAGGGTGCTTTTGCGCCGCTTCAGTAGCACATGGATCGCCGGTGTGTGCCTTGTGCATGTTCTGGCGGGATGCGGTGGTGAAAAGCAGGAGGAACGGTTCGTTGCCCGTGTTGGGGATGCTGTGTTGACAAAGGAACAATTGTACTCACTGGGTGATTCGCTGGGCGTTATTCACTCTCATCCGGGGAAAATCGTGGAGAGCTGGATAACTTCCGAGCTGTTGTATCAAGAGGCCGTTCGACGGGGACACGCCGGGAGCGACCACGTGCGACAAACTGTTGAGTCCATCAGGAGGCGGCTGGTGATTCAGGCGCTTCTTGACAATATTCTGTACACCGATGACACGGCATCAGTAAACGAGGATGCCGTCGTTACGCTGTATAATGCAGAGGCGACGGCGCTTCTTCTGCGCGAGGATGTTGTCCTTGCAAGCTATGCGCTGTTTTCCGACAGGGACGCCGCCAACACATTCCGCTCCGCCATCTTGAAGGGAACGTCGTGGGATGACGCCATCCTCGCTGTTCGACAGGACTCGCTTTCGCAATCGCAACTTCTTCTCTCCGCCAAACGTCAATACTTTACACGGGCAAACTTGTACCCCGAAGAACTCTGGAAGCTCGCCCGGAGCCTCCCTGACAATGAAACATCCTTTGTGCTGAGAACAGATGCCGGATACTACGTGGTGACAACGCATGGCACATTCCTGGCCGGAGAAAAACCTTCACTGGACTATATCCGCGATGAAATACGGGAGCGCCTTTTGATCGATCACCGGCGGTTGGCGTACGAGCGGATTCTTTCGGATCTCTGGTCGAAGGGCGCGGTGAGCTACGGCGTTGATTTCCCCGATACCACTGCCGCGGTTGAGGAAATTCCATGAAACGGATTCTGGCCGCGTGCATTGTAGTATCTGTCTCCGCGCTGGGCGCGTTGCTCCACGCGCAAACCCTCGATCGCATTGTTGCCGTTGTGGACGATGAGCTGATTCTTGAGTCTGAGCTGAACGCGCAGGTGCAGTTCTTCGTGTTCAACAACAAGCTGGATCAGAATACGCCGGGCCTGAGGGAACAGGTGCTGCAATCCATGATCAACGAGAAATTGATCCTTGCCCAGGCCATCGAAGACAGTATCGTTGTCAGCGATGAAGAGGTTCAACAGCAGTTGGAGGCAACAATCCAAAAGCGGATTCAGCAAGTGGGCTCCGAGGAGCGTCTCGCTGAATTGTACGGCATGCCGATCAGCAGGATCAAGCGTGAATTCCGGGACGAGATGCGGAAAAGTCTGCTTGCAAACCGTCTTCAACAGCAGCGTTTCGGCATAACAACTGTAACACAGCGTGAAGTTGAGGATTTCTACCGGCAGTTTAAAGACAGTCTCGGCACGATCCCGGAGGAGGTTGAGCTTTCCCATATTTACATGGAACCGAAATCCGGAGAGTCGGCGCGCACTGCGGCAAGGCAGAAAATACAGGCGATTCTGGACAGTATCAAGGCCGGTGCGGATTTCGCGGACATGGCGCGACGATATTCGGAGGATCCGGGTTCCTCCGATCAGGGTGGTGATCTCGGGCTTGTGCGTCGCGGTCAGTTTGTAAAGGAATTTGAGAGCGTCGTCTTCAGTCTGAAGGAAAAACAGATTTCCGATCCTGTGGAAACCAAGTTCGGCATACACATTATCGAGCTCATGGAGCGCCGGGGTGAGGCGGTACGCGCGCGCCACATTCTTCTGCACGTTGAACGAACGCAGGCCGATGAGGATTCCGTCATTACAAAGCTCACGGATCTCCGCAACCGGGCACTTGCCGGCGAAAGCTTCGCCACGCTCGCTAAGCTTTACTCACAGGACACGGAGACAGCGCTTCTCGGCGGTGCGTTGGGAACGGCCGAACTTGATCAACTGGAGAAGCGGTTCTATCCGACCGTGGCTCTTCTTCAAGAGGGTGAAATCAGCGAACCCGTCAAGCTGTCTTCCGGCGGCGTTGAAGGATTCCATATCGTCCTGATGAAAAAGCGCACGCCCGCTCACGCACCTTCACTCGAACAGGATTACGAGCGCATTGAGATGATCACGCTGAACTACAAGCGTAATAAGGAATACAGCGCGTGGCTGGAAGAACTGAAGGGTAACATCTACTGGCAGTCACGGTTATAGCAGGAGAATCGATTTGACTTCATCACAGGTTGCAACAAACGATGTTGAGGCCGCGCGGCAGCTGAAGAGCTCCTTCGAGGCGTTGCGGGGGGAAATCGCGAAAGTTATCGTCGGGCAGGATATGGTCGTCGAACAGCTTTTGATTTCGCTTCTTGCGCGCGGCCACTGCCTTCTCGTCGGCGTCCCCGGACTCGCGAAAACACTGCTTATCCGGACGCTGGCCAATGTTCTTGACCTGCAGTTCAACCGTATTCAGTTCACGCCGGACCTGATGCCCAGCGATATTACCGGAACGGAGATTATCGAAGAGGATGTCTCAACAGGAAGCAAGGCGTTCAAGTTTGTCCGGGGGCCGATCTTTGCGAACATCATTCTCGCTGATGAAATCAACCGCACACCGCCCAAGACACAAGCCGCGCTCCTGGAGGCAATGCAGGAACACAGGGTAACCGCGGCCGGACAAACACATGTTCTCTCAGAACCTTTCTTCGTTCTCGCGACGCAGAACCCCATCGAGCAGGAAGGAACCTATCCCCTGCCCGAAGCACAGCTTGACCGCTTCATGTTCAATTTGTGGCTGGACTACCCCCGGATGGATGAAGAAGTCCAGATCGTCAAGACAACCACGGGACAGTTCGAGCCATTGCTGAAACACACCATGGACGCGAAACAAATCACATCGTATCAAGACCTCATTCGCAGGGTTCCGGTGGCGGACAATGTTATTGAATTTGCTGTCCGGCTTGCAACAAGAACGCGGCCGAAGTCGGAACTTGCGCCGCAGTTTGTGAAGGACTGGCTGCGATGGGGAGCCGGACCGCGCGCGTCGCAATATCTTATCCTTGGGGCAAAGGTTCGCGCACTGCTTGGCGGTCGCCACACACCCGATATCCAGGATGTCCGCACCATGGCGGGGCCGGTCCTGCGCCATCGCATTGTCCCCAACTTCAATGCTGAAGCCGACGGTGTCTCGACCATCGATATTGTGGAGCGGCTCGTAAAGGAAAGCACGTAGCGTTCGCGCGGAACGTTGCCGCCTTCAGCGATAAACTATGCCCGGCATCCAACTCGGCTTCAACGTTTCCACCCTCATTGTCATTCTGCTGGTGGTCCTTGCCGTTTCCGCGGCACTGTATTTCTATCGAGTCACCATCCCACCCGTTCCCCGGGCGAAGAAAATCCTGCTCACAACCCTGCGCGCGTGTTCGCTTGCAATAATTCTTCTGCTGCTGTGTGAACCTCTGTTACGGCTTGTAACCAATTCGAGCCGTCCTCCGGTTCTTGCGGTGCTGGTGGATATCAGCAAGAGTATGGCCATGCGGGACAACCTTGGCCGCCGGGATTCTGTTCTCTCGCAGATCGTTGCGGAGGTGGAAAACATGACAACGCTGGAAGATGAAAACCTCAGGTTTTATGCATTCGGCAATGATGTCCGCCCGCTGCAAGACAAAGCCCTCGATTCACTCTCGCTGTACGCTGACGGAACGGATATTTCAGCGGCGCTTCAGCATCTCCGCGGGCAAAAAGAGCAGCTCAACATTCGCGCCGCACTTCTCTTCACCGATGGCAGTTACAACATGGGACAAAACCCTTTGTATGAAGCCGGAGAGCTGGGCTTGCCGCTTTATACGGTTGGCATCGGAGATTCATCGGAACAGCGCGATCTCGTCCTCACCCGCGTAGCAACCAACGAGCTCGTGTACAATGATACCGAGGTACCTGTTGACGTAACCCTGAAGAGCGCCGGCCTGGGGGGCGAGCGCGTCGAGGTGGTGCTGTCATCCGGCGGAAAAGACCTTGACCGAAAACAGATTGTTCTTCAAAGCGGCGTGCGGGAATATCCGGTTCAACTCGCCTATACTCCCGAAGGAGAGGGCGTCACGCGCTATACTGTTCGTGCAACTTCGTTGAAGGATGAACTGACATCCGACAACAACCGGAAAGTTTTCTTTGCCCGGATACTCAAGAGTAAGTTGCGCGTTCTCATTGTTGCGGGAGGTCCTTCGCCCGATGTTTCCGCTCTCAAGCAGACTCTTCACGAAGAAAAGAACTTTGCTGTTCAATCCCTCACACACAACTCCGGTGGCAGTTTTTACGAGGGTCAACTCTCCCGGCAATTACTGGACTCAACCGACTGTGTTGTTCTTGTCGGGTTCCCGACAGCGGGCGTCCCGGCCGCGGCAATCAACTCTCTGGTTTCCGCAATCTCCTCCGCAAAAATACCGGTAATGTTTGTTGATGGAAAGAACATTGATGCATCAGCGCTCAGACCGTTGATTCCCCTTCTGCCCTTGGCCGGAATGACCGCAACCGGCAACGAACAGCTTGTTTTCTTCGAGCCCGCTTCCGCGCAAAAGAACCACCCGATATTCGGTAGCGTTCCTTCCGATGCGTGGGAGAAACTTCCGCCTATCTTCAGGAAACAGGTCTCTTATCGCACAAAGGCGGAAGCTGTTGTGCTTGGAACTGTCCGTGTGTTCACGGAGGTAACAAATGAACCCTTGATTGCACTCAGAAGTGTGAACGGCCAGAAATCTCTCGCCATACTTGGATATGGTATTTGGCGGTGGCGGTTAATGGCCCAGGGATCACAAAGCACGGAGCGCGCGTTCTCTTCTCTCCTTTCCAATGCAATCCGCTGGCTCACGACGCGGGAAGAGAGCAAGCCGGTAAAGGTTGTTACAACGAAAACACTGTACACGCAGGGAGAGCCCGTGGAGCTGCTGGGCCAGGTGTATGACGCGAGCAGAAATCCGGTGGAGAATGCGCGACTTTCGGTAACAGTGAAACGCGACGCAGAGGAATTTGAAACTGTTCTCCGGCCTACCGGCAACGGGCGTTACGAGGGGGTGTTTGAAGGGCTTGCTGCCGGCGACTACACCTTGCGCGCGTCCGCCGGTGTCGATGGCCAGCAACTTGGCACCGACAACGGCCGGTTCTCCGTTGGCGAGCTCGCGTTGGAATTCCTGGACACGCGAATGAACGTCTCTCTCTTGCGCCAACTGGCATTCCGCACCGGGGGCAAATACCTTTCGCCCGGCGAAGTACGTGCGCTGGGCGGGAATATTCGGGCGGACGCTTCTTTTTTGCCCGCGAACGTGGAAACATCCGATGATCTCGAATTGTGGAACTGGAAATACATGCTGGCGCTCCTCGTCATGCTCCTCGCTTCGGAATGGTTTCTCCGCAAACGGGCGGGCATGCTGTAACAATAACCACCGCGCTTCCGTACCTGTAAAAGCGTCTCCTGTTCCCCGTACTGGTCAAGCTCATGCTTTTCTTTGCTTCGGATGCGCAATTCTTTTATTCCCATATATTTCCAAGGAGGTCTCATGAGGTTTCATCTCCTCCCGGTGCTCGCGCTTTGCGTCATGCTCGCTTCATGCTCGCAACGCGATGACTCCTCGGGATACACTGTTCCGGTTGAATACCACACGCTTTCAAACGGACTCAAGGTTGTTCTTTCTCCGGACGCATCAGCGCCCACGGTAACCATCGCCATCTACTATAACATCGGGTTTCGCAATGAGCCCAAAAACCGTACGGGCTTCGCGCATCTGTTTGAACACATGATGTTCCAGGGCTCGGAAAACCTCGGCAAGATGGAGTTTGTCAAACTCGTGCAGATGAACGGCGGGATTTTCAACGGTTCGACAAGATTTGATTTCACCAACTACTTCCAGGTTGTGCCCGCACACAAGCTTGAAACGATTCTCTGGGGTGAGGCGGACCGTATGCGCGGGTTGAACATTACACAGGAGAATCTCATCAACCAGCAGGGGGTCGTCAAGAATGAGGTGAAGGTGAACGTGCATAACCAGCCGTATGGCGGCTTCCCGTGGCTTGATATGCCGCAGTACGCGAACACCAACTGGAACAACGCACACAATTTCTACGGTGATTTGAAAGACCTGGACGCAGCAACGCTTGAGGATGTTCGTGCGTTCTTTAAGACGTTCTATTCCCCGAACAACGCGGTGCTGGTTGTGGTGGGCGACTTCGTTCCTGCCGAGGCAAAGACCATGATTCAGAAATACTATGAGAGTATCCCTTCGGTTGAACAACCGCAGAAGCCGGATATTTCCGAACCGCGGCAGGAACAAGCCAAACGTTTCAGCAAGGACGATTCGCTGGCAAGCAAACCGGCATATTCCTTTGCGTACCACATGCCCGAGCGCAACACTCCCGAGTACTATGCGATGGGGCTCATTGACCAGATTCTTCTCCAGGGCGACGACAGCATGCTGAGAGAAGCTCTTGTTCAGGAGCGCGGTTACACTTCAAGCGTTGATGGCGGTATTAATCTCCTGGGCAACATGTTCAATTACAATGGCCCTATGTTATGGATGGGCTATCTCTTCCATGACGCAACCACGCCGGCCGATTCCATCAAGGCGATCACAGAGGCGGTTATTGAAAAACTCCGCTCGGCGCCCATCGACAAGGAAATGCTGGATCGCGCGAAGATCAAGTTCCGTTCCGCCTTCTATAACGATGTCGGCGGTTCATTCGGCATCGGCAGAGCCGATCTGCTTGCATCCTTTGCGCTGTTCGATGATGACCCCGCACGAATCAATACCATAGATCGGATGATTGACCAGGTAACTCCGGAACTGATTCAGAAAACGGCGCAGGAATACCTGCGTTCAACGAACCAGACTGTTCTCACGGTCAACCCGACCAAGGTGGTTTCAAAGGAGGATAAACCCTATGCAAACTAAGGCCCTCATCCGATTATGCGTTGTTGCACTCCTTTGCTCTGTTCAGGTGTTCGCGCAAAAACAAACACCACCGGAAGGATCGGCACCAAAGGATTTCACTCTTCCGGCCAGGACAACGTTCACCCTGAACAACGGAATGCATGTAACGCTGGTTCCGTACGGGTCCTTGCCGAAGACTTCCATTCGCGCCGTTGTACGCGTGGGAAACGGCAACGAGGGCCCGAATGAAATATGGCTTGCCGACCTCCTTGGCGATCTGATGAAGGAGGGAACAACCACCCGCACCTCGAAGCAGCTTGCCGTTGACGCCGCCCGACTCGGCGGAAGCATTACGATCAACGTTTCAGATGACCTCACCAACATCAACGGGGATGTGCTCTCGACCTATGCGCCGGAGATGATTGCACTGATGGCCGATGTGCTGTGCAACCCCCGATTTCCCGAAAGCGAGCTGACGCGGCTCAAGAACGACAGGGCGCGTGACCTGAGCATCGCAAAGACCGACCCGAACAGCATAGCGTTGGAAAAATTCCGCGGGGTGATGTATCCGAACCACGCTTACGGTCGCATCTTCCCGACGGAGGAGATGCTTCAAGGATATACTGTCCAGCAGGTGCGCGCATTCTATGACAACAACTTCGGAGCTGGCCGGACTCATTTGTATGTCGCCGGCAAGTTTGATGATGCAAAAGTAGAGCGGGCGATTCGCGCTGCGTTTGATTCGTGGCGCAAAGGTCCTGAGCTCACTCCGGTATTGCCCCAGCCGGTAACTCAACATACTATCCACATTGTGGATAGACCCGGCGCGCCGCAGTCCACCGTGTACATCGGGCTTCCCGTGATCAACCCCATCCACGCCGATTACCGCGGGCTGCAAGTGGTAAACTCCTTGCTCGGCGGCTTGTTCATTTCGCGCATCACGGCAAACATTCGCGAGAACAAGGGATACACGTACTCGCCCGGAAGTTCTGTTTCCTCCCGGTACCGCGATGCATATTGGGCTGAGTTCGCCAGCATCACCACCTCGGTAACCGGGCCGGCAATCAAAGAAATCTTTTATGAGATTGACCGCCTCCAGGCAGAACCTCCTCCCGCGGAAGAACTGCGGGGAATCCAAAACTACATGGCCGGCGTTTTCGTTTTGCAAAACTCCAGCCCTTCCGGCATTATCAGTCAACTGGCATTCCTCAACCTGCACGGGCTCCCCGACAGCTATCTTACCGACTACGTGAAGACCATCTATTCTGTCACGCCCGAACAGGTAAGCGAGCTGACCCGAACGTATTTGCGCGACGAGGATATGACAATCGTGATCGCGGGTGACAAAAAAACTGTGCAGAAACAAGTAGCTCCATTCGGAAAGGTGGTGGGATAAGTCGTGTCCAACATTCGCACACATGCAGTTCGATTTCTCACGGTCGCCCTCTGTTTGGTGTTTGCACTTTCGTGCTCGCCTTCGCCGAAGGAACAGGCGGGCGAATTCCTCAAGGCATACAACACGCAATTTCAGTCGCTGTATTATGAAACCAGCAAAGCCCAGTGGCTTGCGAATACCGACATAACGCCCGAACACGACAGTGTGAGCCAAATTGCGGAGAAGGCGTACTCAAAGTTTGCCGGAAGCCGGGAAGTTATCGAGAAGACCAAATCGCTCCTTGCGCAAAAGGATCAGCTTGATCCACTGCAGGCACTGGAGCTCGAAAAGATTCTTCTCCGCGCCGCCGTGTATCCGGGAACGGTGCCGGAGGTTGTCGACAGTTTGATCAATGCTTCAACGGCACAAACCAGCTTGCTCTACGGATTTGAGTACACCATTCCCGAAAAGTCAGGCGGCAAGAAGAAGGTCAGCACCAACGATATCGATGACCTCCTTGTCAACTCCAAAAACGTCAGCGAACGGCTTGACGCTTGGACCGCAAGCAAGGAAGTCGGGCGCACACTGAAGGACGGACTCGGCAATCTCCAGCAACTACGGAACAGGGTTGCAAAGGAAATGGGATATTCCTCCTACTTCGGTCTTCAGGTTGCTGACTACGGCATGAGTACAGCCGAAATGATTGCGCTGATGGATAAGCTTGTGGTGGAGCTCCGTCCGTTATATTCGGAAATGCACACGTGGGCACGATATGAACTCGCAAAGCGATACAACCAGCCGGTTCCCGAGAAACTTCCGGCTCATTGGCTGCCGAATCGTTGGGGTCAGAATTGGCCGGGCATTGTTCAGGCGGTTGACCTCGATGCATTGTTCAAGGACAAATCACCCGAGTGGATTGTAAAGCAGGCAGAAACCTTTTATATGAGTCTCGGCTTTCCTGCGCTCAAACAAAACTTCTGGGACAAGTCGGATTTGTACCCCGTACCGGCGAACGGCACGCGCAAGAAGAATAACCATGCTTCCGCATGGCATCTTGATCTGCAGGATGACTACCGTTCGCTCATGAGCGTCAAGAACAACGCGGATTGGTTCGGAACAACGCATCACGAACTCGGCCATATCTATTATTACATCGAATACTCGACGCCGGAGATTCCACTGTCACTGCGCGAAGGAGCAAACCGAAGTTATCATGAGGGCATTGGCGATCTTATGGATCTTGCCTCTGCGCAACGGGTGTATTTGCAGGACCTCGGGCTTCTTCCCGCAACCCAAGAGATTGACCAGATTCAGTGGCTATTGAACGACGCGCTTTCAAGTTCATCCGTTGTCTTCATCCCGTTCTCGGCCGGAACGATGTCGCACTTTGAACATGACCTGTACGAACAGAACCTTTCAAAGGATGAGTACAACAAGCGCTGGTGGTCATATGTCGAGAAGTACCAGGGGATCGTACCGCCGGCAGAGCGTGGAGAAGTATACTGTGACGCTTCCACCAAGACGCACATCAATGATGACGCGGCCCAATACTACGATTATGCCCTTTCGTGTGTGTTGAAGTTTCAGCTCCACGACCACATTGCCCGCAAGATTTTGAACCAGGATCCGCGCAACTGCAACTACGCCGGGAATACACAGGTGGGTGACTTTCTGAAGAGTATCATGCGTCCGGGCGCAAGCAGGGATTGGCGCGTTGTCCTGCGGGAAAAAACCGGTGAAGACTTGAGTGCGCGCGCAATGTTGGAGTATTACAAACCGTTGCTGGAGTATCTGCAAAAACAAAACGCAGGAAGAGTTTCAACACTGGACCCGCTGTAGACGCGGTTTGCTTTGTCACGATCCCGGGGTCGCCAACGTTGGCTCCGGGATTTTTTGTTTCGGGCATCACCTTGCTTTTCCTGAACGTCTTGGGTAATTTCCGTTCACAATGTTCCCTTCAAACAAGCCCAATCCGGGTAGTATTGGAATAGCGCTTGGATTGGCGGCATTTTTCGTTGCGGCCTGGGTTGGGACAAGACCGGCCCCATCACGCATCGCCGGAGGCGACCAAACTCTCCGGCCTGGCGTCATTCACCGGTTCATCAATGATAAAACGGGTCCCTGGCGAATCCATGTCATTGAAATTGAGCTGCACCAACCGGATCTTCATTTGGAAACCGCGCGCGCAACCGACCGCTACCAGGGGCGCGAAACGATCTCTTCTATCGTGAGGAGAAAAAGCGATCAATCCCGATACGTCGTCGCGGCAATCAATGGCGATTACTTCAACCTCGAAACGGGTGAATCCCAGAACAACCACATTCTTGGCGGCACCTTTGTTCGTGCGTTTACCTCGCCGGGATTTCATCCCGAGTATGTTGATATTCCCAACTCACAGTTTGCGATATCGTGGGACAAGCGCCCGTCGATTGACCAATTTGTGTTTCTGGGAAGTGTCCGCTGGACAGATGGAACGTGGCACACCCTCAGCGGCGTCAACATTGTCCCGCGGCGCGGCGGGCTCTCTTTGTTCAATACCTGGATCGGTGATTCGGGTACTCCGGGCGATGAGTCCGTTGGTTCAATTCCTTTGGCAATTGTAAGAACAATAAAAGATACTCTCGTTTGTACCGGTCAAAGTCCGATTCAATACCGCTCCAATGTTCCGATCCCCTCGAACGGCTTTGTGATTGCGGGATTCAAACAATGGCGCGAGACGCTGGACACATCCTACACTGAGGGGGACACGGTGCGGCTCGTCCTGCGAATGCATCCGGCGGTTGGAAACATTCGCGAGCTTGTTGGCGGTTGGCCGCGTATTGTGCGAAGCGGAAAGAGCATTTTTGATTCCCCCGACTTCCCCGAAAATGCCGAAGCCGCAGTGTTCTCAAAACGACACCCGCGCACCGGCATCGGTTTTTCAGCGGATTCAACGCGCTTGTTTTTTGTTACGGTCGACGGAAGACAGGAGTCGAGTGTCGGAATGTCGTTGCCGGAATTTGCACGGCTTATGGTAGCGCAAGGAATCGCCGATGGCCTGAACCTTGACGGCGGAGGGTCAACCACACTCGTTGTGAACGGCGAGATCGTAAACTCTCCCTCAGATCCGACCGGCGAGCGTCCGGTGGGCAACTGCATCTTGCTCGTGGCACAGCATAAAGACGTGAACGGTTTGGTTGCACAATAATGGCATCGTAAAACATTCTACAAGGAGGTCACCATGCTGTTTATTTTTAGTCTTATTGTGGCTGTGCTCGGGTTGGTTGCATGGCGCGCTGCCCGCCGAAAGTATGCGCAAGAGCGAAATCCCATGCATCGAACATCCGGCCTGATTGCGGGGGCTGTCGCTTTTGTATTTCTCCTCGTCGCCATCTCGCGTGTATTCACCGTCGTTCCGGCCGGAAATGTGGGTGTCGTAGATCTTTTCGGCAACGTATCGGATGTCACTCTCAAATCCGGGATCAATGTGGTGAACCCGCTTGCGCGGGTTATCGTGTTCTCCGTCAAGACCCAGGAAATCAAGGAAGCCATGGAGGTCCCTTCGAAGGAAGGGCTGAGCGTCCAACTTGAGGTCAGCGCGCTGTTTCATCTCAATCCCGAACAGGCGGCAGAGGTGTACAAGACAATCGGCGAAAACTACATTCAGATCATTCTGGAACCGAACTTTCGCTCCGTCACACGCGGCGTCACCGCCGGTTATGATGCACGCGCGCTCTACACATCAGAGCGCGAACTGCTGGCCCAAACAATTCACAAGGACCTCCAGCGCATCGTTGAGCCGCGCGGCATCAATGTCGAGTCAACCCCCCTGCGTCGCGTCGGCCTGCCTGTGGGCTTGACTCAAGCTATCGAAGAGAAGCTTCGGTCTGAACAGGAAAGCCAGCGTATGCAGTTCATCCTTGCAAAGGAAAGACAGGAGGCGGACAGGAAGCGCATCGAAGCACAGGGAATCTCCGATTTTCAAACGATCGTTTCAAAGGGCATCAGTGAACAGTTGCTGCGCTGGAAAGGTATCGAAGCAACGGAGAAGCTTGCGGCTTCAACAAATTCAAAGGTGGTGGTCATCGGGGCTGGAAAGGACGGGCTGCCGCTCATTCTGGATACGAAGTAACCGGTCTTTGTCGAAGGAGTCATCCAATGAAAACAATGGCCTCTTTAGTCATGGTTATCATACTGTTTGCCACCGGTGCCTTCGGCCAGCTGCAAACCTGGCGAACAAAAATCGCCGGCCCGGCGTTCACCGTTGGTATCAATCCGCACAACCCCAACACTGTCTACGCGCAAATCGGGGGGCCGAACCTCAGCGTTTCCTACGATCGCGGGAAAACGTGGTCATTCCTTGGCAACCCGCAACTCAGCATGGTTCGACAAATCCTTGTTCATCCATCCGATACCTCCGTTATTTTCTGTGCAGCCTTTCAAGGAGGAATTCGACGAAGTAACAACGGCGGCTTCAGCTGGATCACTGTCCTGCCTAATTTCGGCATTGACGGTGAAAGTATTTCCTACGATCCGAATCACCCTGATACAATGTACGCCGGTAATTTTTATGATGGGGATGTATTTCGAAGTACTAATCGTGGTCTTACATGGAGTCTTGCCGGGACGTCATCAAGTTTGATGTGCGCACTCGCGGTGCGTCCCGACAGTTCGAACATCATTCTCGCGGGAACCGGGAACGGAAGAATCTCAAAATCCACTGATAGCGGCGCGACTTGGAGATTGGTCAAGGAAGGCGGATCACAGGAAATTCCTCGCATCGTTGTCAGTCAAGACGAGCCGATGACGTTGTATGGGACCGGTTATGCCGGACCGGATAGTACAACCGGAATCTGGAAGAGCACAGACGGCGGAGAACACTGGTCCCAGACATCACTCCAAAAATCTGTTTGGGCCGTTGACG
>CAZJYO010000006.1:11478-26404 GCA_964550275.1 uncultured Chitinophagales bacterium | reverse complement strand
ATTGATGACCATCGGACCGTTCCTCCCCGATCCGGAGTCTTCGAGACCGATGTTCAGTGCGTTGCGAAAACTGGGGAACGAATTGTCAACGCTTCAGCAGGAGAATGTCAGCATGGAGCATCTCTCCATGGGCATGACAGGCGATTTTGAAGTTGCCATCGAGGAAGGTGCAACGCTTGTCCGTATTGGCACCGCGATTTTCGGGAAAAGAACAAAACCAGCCTGAAGAGCTGGAGGACGAAGCCATGAAACTCACGCCGCTTGATATTCGCAAACAAGAATTCAAAAAGGTCATGCGCGGATACGACACCGTGGAGGTGGATACCTTTTTGGAAATGCTCGTGGGTGAATTCGAAAGTGTGTTGAAAGAGCAGAAGGAACTGCGCGAGAGGATCGTTGAGCTGGAAACGCAGCTTAAGGATTACCGGCAGATCGAGAAGACCCTCCAACAAACGCTTTTGCAGGCACAGGAAGCAACGGGAAAAACGTACGAAACAGCGCGCCGGGAAGCGGAAGTGATTCTCCGCGAAGCAGAAGGGAAGGCGGCAGGCATTCTTGAGCAGGCCAACAGCGATTTGATCCGGTTGAACAGCGACCTCGCACAGCTTCAGGGAAGACGCGAATCCGTGATCGGGCGCCTGCGTGTGCTGTTGAACTCAGAGCTTGAAGTATTAAAAACATTTGAAGGCGGCGAAAGACCGTCGCATGGACCGTCCGCACCCCCAACGCGTGAAGCGCTGGTGTTTGAAGATATCCTGAAAAGTCTTGACGATGAGCGAAATCAAAAAACGCATTGATGAAGCCGTAGCGTTTTTGCGTACCGTAACGTCCTCGCAGCCGCAGATTGGTATTATTCTCGGTACGGGACTCGGCGGACTGGCAAAAGAAATTGAAGCCGAAGTGGTCATCGATTACGAACGCATTCCCCATTTTCCGGTTTCCACGGTTGAGTCACACCACGGCAAGCTGATTTTTGGGACACTCGCAGGAAAGAAAGTCGTCGCCATGCAGGGACGCTTTCACTACTACGAGGGATATTCGATGCAGCAGGTGACGTTTCCTGTTCGCGTCATGAAGTTCCTTGGTGTACAGACGCTGCTGATTTCCAATGCAGCCGGTGGCATGAACCCGCAGTTCCGCAAGGGGACGGTGATGGTCATTACCGACCACATCAATTTTCTCGGCGACAACCCGTTGATCGGGCCGAATGATGATTCGCTTGGGCCGCGCTTTCCGGATATGTCAGAGCCGTACAGCAAGAAACTCATCGCGCTTGCCGAACAAGTCGCGCTTGAACTCAAGATCAGAACAGAACGCGGAGTCTTCATTGCCGTTGCCGGACCAAATCTGGAAACGCGCGCAGAGTATCGTTTTCTTCGGTGGATTGGAGCCGACGCAGTCGGCATGTCAACGGTTCCCGAAAACATTGTCGCGAACCACATGGGTTTGCAAGTGCTCGGGTTTTCCATTATCACGGACGAATGTTTCCCCGATGCGCTTCAACCGGCAAACCTTCAGGAGATTGTTGCTGTTGCAGGACAAACAGAACCGAAGCTTACAGCCATCATGAAGGGCGTTGTGGGAAGATTGTAGAACCATGCAGGGGATCGGAAAAGTTCTGGTGCTGGCGGGATTAGGGATTGTTGCACTTGGTTTGGTGCTCACGTTCTTCGATAAGATTCCCTTCCTCGGAAAACTCCCCGGCGATATCTCCATCAAGCGGGAAAACTTTCAGGTGTATATCCCGCTGACGACAAGCATTCTCGTCAGTGTGTTGGTCAGTTTGATTTTCTGGTTGATTTCATATTTCAAAGACGGAAAGTAAAAAGCACTCACACGTTTTCATGTTCAAAGAACTTACCGACAAGATTTCCTACCCCGCTGTTGAAAAGGAGATTCTCCGTTTCTGGAAGGAGAATAACATCTTTGAGAAGAGCGTGACGAGTCGCGAGGGCGGCAAAGGGTTTACGTTCTTTGAAGGTCCACCCACTGCGAATGGCCGCCCCGGTATTCACCACGTAATGAGCCGGACACTGAAGGACCTTGTGTGCAGATACAAAACCATGCGCGGATTCCAGGTACACCGAAAAGCCGGTTGGGATACGCACGGGTTGCCGGTAGAAATCGAAGTAGAAAAGCAACTCGGCTTCAAACACAAAGAAGATATTGTGAGGTATGGCGTCGCGGAGTTCAACGCGAAATGCCGCGAATCTGTGTGGAAGTACAAAACGGAATGGGAGCAGATGACGGAGCAGATGGGCTACTGGGTCGATCTCTCCAAGCCGTATATCACGTTTGAGAATTCATACATCGAATCCGTCTGGTGGGCGCTGAAGCGGTACTTTGATGAAGGAATGATTTACAAGGGCTACAAGATCCAGCCCTACTGTCCGCGTTGCGAGACGCCGCTTTCCTCCCACGAAGTTTCCCAGGGGTATCAGGATGTCAAAGACCCGAGCGTGTATGTAAAGTTCAAGCTGAAGAATGAAGAGAATACGTTTTTCCTTGTGTGGACGACCACACCGTGGACGCTCATCTCCAATGTTGCTCTTGCCGTCCATCCCGATGTTGAATATGTAAAGGTTGAGTACAAAGGCGAGAAGCTGATTCTTGCAGAAGCTCGAGTGGGTGTGCTTGAAGGCGAACATGTTGTTCTGGAAAAATTAAAGGGCGCAGCTCTCAGCGGAATGAAGTACGACCGACTTTTTGCATTTCATCCCGTTGATAAGGATGCGTTCTTTGTCGTCAACGCAGATTTTGTTACCACTGAAGACGGTTCCGGCATTGTTCATATGGCACCCGCGTATGGTGAAGATGACTATCAGACGGCCAAGAAGTTTGGCCTCCCTACGATTCATCCCGTTAACAAAAGCGGAGAGTTTGGTTCAGAAGTGACGGACTTTGCCGGAAAGTTTGTGAAGGAAGCCGATCCCCTCATCGTTCAAAATCTGAAATCACGCGGGTTGCTCCACAAGAAAGAGACAATCACCCACAACTATCCGCATTGCTGGCGTTGCCGGACTCCGCTGTTGTATTACGCGCGCGACTCCTGGTACATCAGCACAACGAAGTACGCGGCGAAGATGATTGAGCTGAACAGGCAGATCAACTGGGTTCCGCCGGAGGTGGGAACAGGAAGATTTGGAAACTGGCTTGAAGAGAATAAAGATTGGGCTCTGTCGCGCGATCGATTTTGGGGAACACCGCTTCCTATTTGGGTGTGCGAAAAGTGCTCGGCACAAAAGTGTGTCGGCAGTATTGATGAGCTTCGCGCAGGAAACAATCTTCGAGAGCCGCTCGATTTGCACAAGCCGTTCATCGATGAAGTGACGTTCGCGTGCTCATGCGGCGGAACAATGAAACGCACGCCGGAACTCATTGATGTGTGGTTTGATTCCGGAGCGATGTCATTTGCGCAGTGGCATTATCCTTTTGAGAACAAAAACCTGATCGAATCAGGCGAGCAATATCCCGCCGACTACATTTGCGAGGGAATTGACCAGACGCGCGGTTGGTTTTATTCATTGCACGCCATCGGTACGTTTCTGTTTGATAAACCGGCCTACAAAAACATTCTTGTCAACGAACTCATTCTCGACAAGAGCGGACAGAAGATGTCCAAGTCGCGCGGGAACACAGTCAATCCGTTCGACACCATCGCGACCTACGGCGCCGATACCACGCGATGGTATCTCGTGACAACCAGCCCGCCATGGCGACCCACGATGTTCGATGAAGAAGGATTAGGCGAGGTCCAACGCAAGTTCTTCAGCACGCTTGTGAACACGTATGCGTTCTTCGCGCTGTATGCCAACATCGACAAGTTCAGGTATGACGGTGAACGGATTCCGGTTGCGGAGCGACAGGAAATCGACCGGTGGATTCTTTCCGAGATGAATTCGCTGGTGAAGGCGTACACACAATCGATGGACGCGTACGACGTTACGCGGGCTGCGCGGGCTGTGAGCGATTTCACAATAGATCAGCTCTCGAATTGGTATGTTCGTAGAAACCGTCGAAGATTCTGGAAGAGCGAACCCGGCAAGGATAAGACCGCGGCATATCAAACGCTCTATGAGTGTCTGGTGACAGTTACGAAACTTATGGCTCCGTTCGCGCCGTTTCTTGCGGAGGAATTGTACCGGAACCTGAACACTGTTAGCGAAAAGGAATCGTGGCTGTCTGTGCATCTCGCGGCAATTCCGGACGTAGAACAGAACGCGCTCGATCCCCGATTGGAGGATCGCATGAAAAAAGCAGAGCGCATTGTCATGCTCGTGCGCTCGATGCGTGTGAGATCAAACTTGAAAGTGCGCCAACCGCTCAAACGCATTCTTCTGCCGGTGACCAGCGACGCCGACCGCCAGGCAGTGAAGCATATGGAGGACGTCATCCTCGATGAGATCAACGTGAAAGCCATCGAGTTTGTCAGTGATGATTCCGGCCTTGTGAGCAAGAAGGCGAAGGCGAATTTCAAGGCGATTGGTCCCAAGTTTGGAAAATCCGTGAAGCAGGTTGCTGAACGCATCAAAGAGATGACAGGCGCCGAGATTGCGGAGCTTGAGCGTAACGGCTCCATGAACCTCCCGGTGAATGGTTCATCGTATTCGATCGGCAAGGATGACGTTGAGATTCTTCGCGAAGACATCAAAGGATGGCTTGTGGAGTCCGACGGGACCATGACGGTTGCCTTGGACACCGAGCTTTCTCCCGCGCTGATTGCCGAGGGTAATGCACGCGAGTTTGTGAACCGCGTTCAGAACATGCGGAAGGATGCGGGATTTCTTGTGACGGACAGAATCGCCGTATACGTGGAAGCATCGCCGACAATCACATCAAGTATAGAAAGCATGGCATCATACATCAAAAACGAAACACTTGCGGTAGCGCTGGAACCCGTGTTCAAACCGGGAGAGTTTTCATCGGAGCTGGAGATCAACGGGGAGACGGTCCGTGTCGGTATCGAACGCCGGTCTCCGGAATCAATCACCAAGGGAGAGTAAGTCCACATGGCAAAGAAACGTTCCGTCGTCAAATCGACGGTGGAGATCATGAAGGAGAAAGCCGCATCACGCTCACGGCAGATCAAGAAAGCGAAAGTCAATCTGAAGAAAGCCAGCGCGGTAAAAAAAGCGCAAACGGCGGCACTCGGGCCGAAGAGTTACAGCGCGAAGGAACTTGAGAACTTCAAAGCGCTGATCCTTGAGAAGAGGAAGGAAACAATTGAGGAGCTGGATACGCTCAAGGAAAGCATGATGGATGTGACCACCGGCGAATACGTCAGCGAGAACTCCACATACTCGCTCCACATGGAGCAGGGAACCGACGCGATGGAGCGCGAGAAAACATTTCTCTTTGCTTCGCGCGGAAGCAAGTTCGTCAATCAGCTCGATGATGCGCTCATCCGCATTGATGCGGGAACATACGGCGTGTGCAAGGTCTGCTCGCTTCTCGTGCCGAAGGAACGTCTCGAGGCGGTTCCGACCGCACAGACATGCGCCGAATACAAAAATACGAATGTGGCCTGCGAACGCGGCCGCATTGTGCTGGCGCGTTCAAAGAAGCATGACACCATGGAAGCGGACTGACCGCCGTGCGCGTTTTTCTTCTGTCGGCCTGCATTATTATTGCTGATCAACTGACAAAGGTTTTTGTCAAGGGTATTTCGATCCCTTCGCTCGGCATCAATATCGAAGGAATGCCTTACGGTTTGAGCAAGCCGGTATTGGGGGATTTTTTCCGCCTTACCTATATCGAAAATCCCGGGATGGCATTCGGTATTGACCTGGGAGGGAAGCTGTTCTTTTCCCTTATTTCAGTCGCCGCAAGGTTTGGTATTCTTTATTATCTGTATCGCTCCCGCACCGAGCCGCTCGGTTTTAGGATTGCGCTCGCCTTGATTCTCGGCGGCGCTGTCGGCAACCTGATCGACAGGGTTTTCTACGGCGTTCTCTTCAATGAAGCCCCGCTTTTCTACGGCAAAGTGGTTGACTTTCTGGATGTGGACTTCTTCAACATCACCATTGGAAGTTACCACATGAGCAGATGGCCGGTGTTCAACATCGCCGACGCATCGGTGAGTGTCGGCGTTATACTGCTGGTTATTTTTCATCGAAAGACTTCTCTTGCCCAGCCTCCGGTTGCCGAAGCACCCCTGTCCGCACAAACGGTCATTGCGGATCCATCCTCCGGAACGCCTCAAGCTCCTCCTTCCACAATCGAACAGCAATAGTTTTGCATGCCGCACGAAGTTGACATTGTCGTTCCTCCCGGGAAAAAGAAGGAACGGCTTGACCTGTTTCTCACACACCACGTTGAAAATGCCACCCGCAACAAAGTCCAGCGCGCCATCAGGGAAGGCACGGTTCTCGTTGACGGCGAGCGTGTTCGCGTAAGCCATCGTGTTTCTCCGGGAGAGGTGATTCACTATGTTCTACCGAAACCTCCACCCCAAGAAGCCATGCCTGAGGACATTCCGGTTGAAATTGTCCACGAAGACGAATCTGTTATCGTTGTGAACAAACCGGCAGGGATGGTGACGCACCCGGCGCACGGGAATTATACCGGCACGCTCGTCAACGCGCTTCTTCATCATTGTAACGCATTATCCTCGTTGAACGACCCGACACGCCCCGGCATTGTTCATCGTCTTGACAAGGGAACTTCGGGGTTGATGGTTGTTGCGAAGACTGAGCATGCGCACGCGTTTTTGGCGCGACAGTTCTCCCGGCGAACCATTCACCGGGAATACCAAGCTATTGTCTGGGGAACATTCCGCGAACGTAAGGGAAGCATTGACGCCGCGCTGGGACGAAGCCCTTCGGACAGGAAAAAGATTGCTGTTGTGAAACACGGCAAACCCGCTTTGACTGAATATGAAATTCTTGAACGGTTCTCGTATCTCACGCTGATCCGTCTCAAACTGCGCACCGGAAGGACGCACCAAATACGGGTTCATCTGGCGCATGTGAACCACCCCGTGTTCGGCGACCCGACGTACAACGGGAGGCACATTGTCTTCGGGTCGGGTTCGTCTTCCCACAAGTCCGAAGTGAACCGGCTCCTCGGGGCTATCGATCGACAGGCACTCCACGCAAAAACCATAGGGTTTGTTCATCCTTCATCAAAGGAGGAGATGTTTTTTGATTCCGATCTTCCGCCGGATATGGAAGCCGTTGTTGGTTTACTCCGGGGCCGGCAGGGATAGCCCATTTGCGTTTCAGGCAACCGTCCGGTATATTCGGACGGGGATCATTGTCCTGAATTGAACCGGTTCCAGCGAATACCATCACATTCCATTTCACACCATCACATCCACGGAGGCAATTATGAACATCTTCCGAGAGCGTTTTCGCTTTAAGGGTGTCGCCTGCATTGTCGCATTGGTTACCCTCATCACGACACAGCGAACCTTGGCGCAATCCGATCTGGAGAATATCCTGAAGCAGGCCAATGAGATAAACGTGACAGGATATGCACAGCCGCTTGCCGATTTGTTCGGTGCCAACATTCACAGTGGCTATTATCACTCGGCGGCGATTTCAAAAGAGGGCTTCTACATCCGCCTTGATGTTATCGGCATGGGCGCCCCTGTGACCGACGATGACAAGACGTATGACCTTACATTGCCGCAGAGCTTTGCCCAGCGGACGATGAAAGCGCCGACGGCATTCGGACCTCGGGCAACGTTGGTGACTGATCCACAGACGGGTTTTCAGTACAAACCGTCGGACGGTGTTATTGACGCATCGTTGTTTCCGCTTGCAGTTCCGCAGCTGACAATCGGTAATATCTTTGGAACACAAGCAGTAGTCAGGTTTATTACAACGCCAACGTTGAATGACGACGCGTTCCCGAAGAGTACATTGTGGGGGGCAGGCATTCGCCATAGCATCAGTCAGTATTTTGAAGAGCCAGCCATTGATATTGCCGTCAGCGGTTTCTACAGTCAATTTACCGCCGGTGACATCATTGATCTCAACGGATACACTGCCGGAGCTCAAGTGAGCAAGAACCTCTCTCCCGTTGTTCTTTATGGAGGCGCTGCATGGGAGAAGAGTACCATGAACATTGCTTATACCCCGACGGGTTCGAGCTCACCCGCGGTGGATGTTGACCTTGATGGAGAGAACACGTTCCGCTTTACCGTTGGAGCGGCTCTCGAAATCGGACCGCTTCACTTCTTTGCCGACGCCAACTTCGGCGCGGTAACCGCCTTCTCCGGTGGTCTTGGACTGGGGAGCTGGTAACATGAACCACACACTGAACACTGCCTACTCTAATCAGGAGCGTCCAATGAAAGCAAATGCGACACGATGGTTGATCGGGTTTTTTGCTGTTGTGTGGGTGGCTTGTGAGATTGTGGATCCATTTTTAGTGGCACTCAACCTTCCTCTCGAAGTGTGTGCCGAAATAAATGAAGGCAACAGTTGGGATGAGAGCGGCACGTATAACATCCATGACGAGATTGCCAACGTTAGCGAGGACTATGTGGATGATGTGCAAGCCACGAGGGTGAACGACATCACGGTGTTCATGCCGAATCCCCCGGCAACGGGAGACGCCACGGGCAGTGTGCGATTTTCTCTTGATGGCGGCCCATTGACGACTCTTCTGACGTTCACAAATCTTCCGTTCGACAGTCTGCGGGGTGACGGTCTTTCCTTCCGCGATTATCTCAACAATCCTTCGGGACAATTGCAGTTCAATATTGCCGGCGTGAACATCATTCTTACGGCTCTCCAGGACTCCACGGGCCTTCCGGCAACGTCGACAATTTATCTTGAAAGCAACGGTACTACCAGCGTGGATGTTCCACAAGGAACCAACATCTGTGCGAAGATTTCTTATCAGGTTGACGTGGAAATATCGAACTAATACCTCTTACGGTTTTCCGTGTGACCTCTAGAACCCCCGACGAAGGTCGGGGGTTCTTCTTTTTCATGACCGGGGAATCTTGCTTGCGGGAATGCCGTTTTGTAGATTTCACACGGCATGCATAATCTCCTTGGCCTGACAGAACAAGAGTTGGCGGCATTTGCCCGTGAAATCGGAGAACCGGGCTTTCGCGGTCGCCAGATGTACCAGTGGCTCTACGCCAAGGGCGCGTCTTCCATCGGTGAGATGACCAACCTTAGCCGCTCGTTCAGAACTACACTTTCCTCGAACGCGCATATCCGCGGATGTTCCCTGTCGACCAAGCAGATTTCCCGCCTTGATGGTACAACAAAGTTTCTGTTCCAGCTTGACGATGGTTCACGGATTGAAAGTGTGCTGATTCCACCCGCGTCGGCATTCGCCGATACCGCAGAAGAGAAGGAAGACGAGAATAAACGCTTGACCGTCTGCGTTTCCACACAAGTCGGATGCCCGTTGGACTGTGCGTTCTGTGCGACAGCAACCATGGGATACGCTCGCAACCTCACCCCCGGAGAAATTGTGGACCAGGTTCTGCAGATCCGGCGGCTGACGGGCAAAACCATCACCAATGTTGTCTTTATGGGCATGGGCGAACCGCTGCTCAATTATGACAATGTGATGAAGGCGGTGGAGCTGCTCTCACACGGCGTGAAGATTGCCGCGAAGAAGATCACGATTTCGACCGCCGGCCGGGCCGACAAGATAAAACAGTTGGCCGATGATCGGGTGAAAGCGAAGCTTGCCGTGTCGTTGCATTCGGCCAATGACGTCACCCGTACAAAGCTGATGCCTCTGAACAAGCGGTTTCACCTGGAATCATTGCTCTCATCGCTTGCATACTATTACGAGCGAACAAAAACACGCATCACCTACGAGTATATTTTTTTCGACGGCGTGAATGATTCCGACCGGGATGTCCAGCAGTTGGTCAAACTCGTCAGGCGCGTTCCGAGCAAGGTCAACGTCATCCCATTTCATTCGATTGCGTTTTCACACCCGGCCGGATTTGGAGCTTCGCTGAAACCATCGCCGCGCCTTGAACAGAATGTTGCCATGCTCAGAGAGCATAACGTCACAGTCATGGTGCGGAGTAATGCCGGGGAAGATATCGACGCGGCGTGCGGTCAGCTTGCCGTGACAACACCCGATGCAGGCACACGCCGTCGTCCGATACGAAAAGCTGCGGCGGCGAGATGAAAACTAATGCCCCAATCCACATACTCTTGATTGTTGCGGCCGTGTTTGTCTCTGCACGGGCGGAGAGCATGACAAGGGGCGTCCGTAACTACGACGTTCTCCACTACGCTCTTGATCTCACGATTGATGTACACAGGCAAACCGTGGAAGGCAATGTTGCGATCCGGTTGACGCCGCTTGAGAACATTTCCCAAATGCATGTTGACGCTTCCGAGATGGAGATTGTGAGCATCACCTTGACGGTCAAGGAAGCTGCCGTACAGACAACACACACCACCGGGAAGCATGAAGTTGTTATTCGGCCTCAGCGAGTCCTCACGCCTGCAGACACAGCGCTCCTGACCATTGCCTACAAAGCATCTCCGAAGGTGGGATTGTACTTCGTTGCGCCGGACAGTGCTTATCCGGACAAGCCGTTTCAAGCATGGTCTCAAGGAGAGCCCGAGCAGAATCACTTTTGGTTCCCGTGCTACGATCGTCCGGATGACAAGGCGACGACAGAGATGAAAGTCACGGTGAACGAAGGATTCAAAGTGATTTCCAACGGTTCACTCATTGCAGTAACGCCCTCGCACGGGAAAAAGACGTATCATTGGTTCAACCCGAAGCCCGTTGCGTCATATCAAATGTCAGTTGTGGTTGGCGCGTATGAAACTCTTCAGACTTCGTACAAGAACATCCCTGTGACGTACAATGTCTATGCTGACCGGGTCGCTGATGCGCCGCGGTCATTCAACCGAACGACGGATATGATGGCCTTCTTTTCCGAGAAGCTCCGTTTCGACTACCCGTGGTCTCAATACGCTCAAACCGTGGTGGCCGATTTCATCTGGGGTGGCATGGAGAATACCAGCGCGACGACCCTGAATGACCGGACCCTGCACAGCGCACGCGCTGCCTTGGACGTCAGCAGTGAAAACCTGGTTGCACACGAACTTGCCCACCAATGGTTCGGCGATCTGATCACCTGCAACGATTGGTCACATGCCTGGCTCAACGAAGGATTTGCTTCTTACTTTACGCACCTCTGGAATGAACACGATAAGGGCAAGGACCGGTTTTTCAACGACATGGCGGAAACCCAGCGCACTCTGGCAAGCGAAGACAGAGGAATCAAACGCAGGCCAACCGTGACCAATGCGTTTGATGATCCGATACAAGTTTTCGACAGCAGAATCTACGGCAGGGGCGCGTGTATTCTTCACATGTTGCGCTACACGCTCGGAGACGCAGTGTTCTGGCGCGGCCTACAGCGGTATGTTCAGGCGAACCAATACACAAGCGCGACCACCGGTGATCTCATGGCTGCGATGGAAGAAGCGGCAGGAACAAATCTCTCATGGTTTTTCGACCAATGGGTGACCCGCGCAGGAAATCCCGTTCTTGATGTTTCGTCCGAGTATCAGGAAGATGACGGAAAACTTGTCCTTCACATCCGGCAATCACAAGAAGTGGATTCGTTGACGCCGCTCTACCGTACGCCCATTGAGGTTGCCATTGCAACTCCTGCAGGAAGCATCAAACATAGAATTGTGATTGAACCGAAGCGGGAACAAATTATCGAGATTCCATGCGGACAGAAACCGCTCAACGTTGTGGTCGATCCGGAATCATGGATACTTAAATCTTTGAACCATACAAAGTCCCGTCCCGAATGGCTGTATCAGCTTGGCAATGGCGGCGTACCCGAGCGGTTGTCCGCTGTCCGCGCGCTTGCAGGGTCCATGGAATCGCGGGAGGTGCAAAATGCCATGCGGCGCACCATGCGTACCGATCCGTTCTGGAGTGTGCGCAAGGAGGCGCTTCTTGCGATTGGCCAACTTCCTGACGAAGTTCTCATGGTCGAGGTTCAGCCGGCTTTGAAGGATCAGGATTCGCGCGTGAGAACAGCGGCTGTACAACACATAGGATCGCTCGGTACCGACGAAGCAAGAAACGTCTTGGAGATGATGTTGGCACAGGATTCAAGTTATGACGTTGCCGCCGCCTGTATAGCGTCTCTTGTTGCCGTTGACAAGAATCGCGGCATGGAGTATTGCGATCGTGGTCTTGCGATGCGTTCGCACAACGATGTCGTTGCTGTTGCTGCTGTACGCGCCATGGGCACGCTGAAAACGGAAGACGCGCGCCGGCGTTTGTTGACTCTTACGCGCTACGGCCAGCCGCGGGAGATTCGCATTGCAGCAATCGACGCGCTCGCCGCACACTGGCACAATGATACGGAAGTACGGCGCTGCCTTGAACATCTTGTGCAGGACAAACAGCATCATGTGCGGCGGAAGGCAATCGAACGCCTGGGGGCTGTTGGAGACGATGATGCGCGCGAGCTTCTCCAGTCAATTATTGAACACGAATCGGACGCTCTGGTAAAAAGAGATGCACGCAACGCCCTTCGCGTTGTTGAACAACGGTTGGATCGATAACCACGATGAGTAAAGGAGCACACAAAGGCATATGAGACTTCTGCTTTTCGGACCGCCGGGGGTCGGAAAGGGAACGCAGGCGAAATTGCTTGCAGAAGAGTTTGGTATCGCGCATATCTCCACCGGAGATATGTTGAGATCTGCGGTTGCCGAGGGGACAGCGTTGGGAAAGAAGGCCAAGGCAATCATGGATGCCGGCCAACTTGTGCCGGACGACGTCATGATTGGCATTGTCGAGGAGGTTCTGCAGTCTCCGAAGGTGGCCAAGGGGTTCATCCTTGACGGGTTTCCGCGAACACTTGATCAAGCGCGTGCCCTGAACACACTCATGGAAAAAAACGGCATTGATGACGTGAAGGTGGTGTACTTCGATGTTGACGACGAGGAAATCATCCGCCGCCTTTCCAGCCGGCTTGTCTGTACGCAGGATGGGAGAATCTACAATGCGGAGATCGACGGTTTATCCGTTGGCGATCCGTGCCCCGCATGTGGCGGCAAGCTTTTCCAGCGAGAGGACGACAAGGCGGAAACCGTGCGGAAACGGCTCAAAGTGTATCATACAACCACCGAACCGATCATGCATTTCTACAAGGAAGCCGGTGAAGTGTTCACGGTTGACGGCACGGGCTCTGTTGATCTTGTGAACAGGGAAATCAGATTGATGTTGGAATCTTAAGACCGGGGTTATCATGTTCCATCGAAAAGGCAAACGGCCGTTGGTTATCGCTCATCGCGGGAGTTCGGGCTCGGCGCCGGAGAACACGCTTGCGGCTGTCCAGCGGGCAGTCCAGGAAGGCGCGGATATCATCGAGGTGGATGTGCGCATGACGCAGGATTTTTTTCTGGTGGTTCACCACGACCAGGATATCAAGCGCACAACAAACGGAGAAGGGCTCATATGGGATTTTTCTCTTCAGGAACTACGGGCGTTCGATGCGGGCGGATGGTTTGGTTCTGATTTCAAGGGCCAGCGCATTCCGACGTTGCGCCAGGTGATGGATGCCATTCCGCCTCCCGTCCGGCTGAATATTGAGTTCAAAACGGATGGCGAACCGCGTAAACGGCTCGCGATGGAAGAGGCCACCATTCTTGCAATCATGGAAAAGAAAATGGAGGAACGGGTTGTCGTTTCTTCCTTCGATCATGACTACCTCAAGCGCTTCCACCACCTGTTTCCGTCAATAAAAACAGCCGCGCTTTACGTGCCCGTACGCGACGTTACGTCTACGCCATCGAAACTCAACAAGTCGCTGGGCACAAGCGGATTCATCTGTAGTAAGACACAGCTTCGACAGCGTTTTGTAGAGGATGCAAAAAAGCACAAGACGCCGGTGGCATGTTATACGGTGAACACCATTGAAGACTTACGGAAGATGGTGTCCTACGATGTGGACGCTATCATCACGGATTATCCGGCGGAAATGGTCAAAGCTCTCGACACGTTGTAGTTCCCTCCGGGTTCTCCAGTCCGGCTTCACACCGCGGATCGCGCGTTTGTTTGACGCGCTCGAATCTTTCCCAACAGGTGTCAGATACTTTCGTCAAAGGATGCCAGATATGGTATTGAATGGCAAGATTGCGCAATGATTTTCCCGTGACTCCGATGAGGGAGAGTCGGTACTGAATATCGGAATCTTCTCCGCAACCCGGACCGTTGTAGCGCTCATCGAATCCGTTGATTGCTTCAAGGTCTGATTTCCACGCTGAGAAATTGCTTCCCAACATGCCGCTTACATTGCGCCCGAGTAGACGCCGGAGGAAAGCGCTTCGGATTCGGATTCCGTCTTCAACACGCAGGGATTTTCCTTTCAACCCGTCCAGCCATTCCTGAATCCCAAACGTTTCAAACTCGCCGCTCCGGATTTTTTCCATGGAAAGGTTCTTTGACCATCGTTCGCTGGTTTCAACGCGTCTTCCCATGAGGACACGGCTCTTTTCACGTTCGCTGTAATGATCGAAAAGAAAATCATGCGAAGGCAGACAATCACCATCGATAAACACGAGGTAGTCGCTTGTTGCATGGCGAATGGCATGGTTCAGCATGGTGTTCTTTTGCCAGCCGCGGTCTTCGTGCCAGAGATGCTGAATGGGAAACAGGTATCGCATGCGCGCTTCTTTGACAACTTCAGCAACACCCGATCCGGATCCATCGTCAGCGATGAGGACTTCAAACTTTGTGAACGACTGTCGCGCGCAAGCGGCAAGAACCATCCCAAGGTTCTCGGACTTGTTATAGACGGCGATGATAAGAGAGAGGTCCGGGGTATCTCCCCGATGAACGCCTGAGGATGTTTCGTCAGAAGACAAGACTGAATCCTAACGAGGGAAAGATCGGGATACCGTTGATTGCGCGCTGGCGCAGTTCCCCATCCTCATTGATGTAGTAG
>CAZJYO010000006.1:0-11378 GCA_964550275.1 uncultured Chitinophagales bacterium | reverse complement strand
GCGGCGTGGCGCTGGTCGAACAAGAACGGCGAAACAACACCTCCGCGTTCGCGTTGCGCAAACGAGTACGCGTAGCTGATCCACCCTGTGAACCGGTCGTCGGGCTGGGACCTGATTTTTTGGAGAAGCACTTCGAACCCGTAGGAGAATCCTTTTGCCTCATTCGTTGGGACGGGCGTTAACGAGTCCGCGGAAACCTTGACGGGATCTGTCCACCCATTCAGTGCGAAAACATCCCCACCCGTGGCCTGGCTCGTCCATTCGGATCCAGTCAGCTTCTCGGCAATAATGACGCTTGAGAAATCCTTGTAATAGGTCTCTGCCTTAAACTGCCACTTGTCGGAAACCATTCGGTCGTAACCCAGGATGAAATGGTCGGCGCGTTCCGGGTTCAGGTTTGCAAAAATACTTTCCGAGAATGACAAGCGCGTCCTGAAGTCCTGCTTCTCATGTCCCGGAGACTGATAGTAGATTCCGTATGCCGCCCGCACAGTGTTGGCTTCGTCGATCTTGAATGATGCGTTGACGCGCGGCCCGAAAAATGCCGTGCTGGAAAGCGCCGGGTAAAGATCCAGACGCAGGCCGGGCTGGATGTACAATCGCTCGCTCACGGCAATTCTATCCTGAATGTACAGGCCATAGCGGCCGTATTCTATTCGTTCCGACGCGTCTTCGGGGACAATAAGCCCGCGTGAGCGGAGGAATTCCTTGAAACTTTCATCCACCTGGTAGTAACGGATGAAATCGGTTCTGAGAAAGTCAGCGGCAATGCCCGCCTCGATAGTGTGGCGCTCTCCGCTAAGCAAGAACTGCTGTGCGAGCGAAGTCTTTTGGAACGTGTAATCATAGTCAACAGCGAACCGGAAGAAGCGCAGTCCTATGGTATCAGTCCGCCCGAGATCGCCGGTGTTCTGGGCCGGATCAACAAACGAACCGTCGAACAAACCTGAGCCGCTGTTGCTGTACCAGGAAGCACGTGTTTGTGAAAGCAGGCTCTTTGTCGGGTTGTAAAGCCACGCGGCGCCAATCAGTGTGTTGTCCGAAGTATCGAACACATTCACGCTGTCCGGCTGGTTGCGCTCCGTTCCGGAGACCAGTTCAACGCCGTCGCGCGAGGTAATCGCGTTCAGCAAAAACTTGTGTCGGGCGCTGACAGGAAACGTCAGTCGCGCCTGCAGGTCGCGGAAATTGGGGAGCGCAACATCTCCGCGGACCAAGTTGTTGGCTTTTAGGATCGGACCAACAATGAGGTCGTAGTATGTTCGTCGCAACGAGAGGAGGTACGAACTTCCTTCCAGCACAGGCAATCCGCCTTCCAGCACGATATTCATATTGGTGAGACTGGTATTGAGCTAGCCGCCGAAGTACCTGTCCGCGCGGTCGTCACGGTTCCTCACGTCGAGTACAGGACAAAAACGGTCGCCGTACTGGGCCGCGAACCCTCCCGTTTGCAAACTGATATCGTTGATGGTTTCCGGATTGAACATCGAAACGAAACCGTACAGCCGGTACGGATTCAATACTTCAAAGCCGTCAATCATAACGAGGTTCTGATCCGGCCCGGATCCCCGGACAACAAGTTGCGAGGAAAAGTCTGAAACACTGGTGACACCGGGAAGTGCCTGCAGCGACCGCATGACGTCTTCCGCGGCCCCGGGAAGGAACTTGGTTTCACGCGGTGCGATAGTTGTGATACTGCTGCGTGTATCCTTTGCATCCTGTCTGCGTGAACCGGTAACAACCACCGGATTCATTTCTACGGCGCTAAGGCGTAAAACAATTGTGACGTTAGAAGTATCATTTGCCCGGACAACAACCGTTTCATTTTCGTCTTGAGCATAGCCAACAAGCCGTACATCAATGTTGTACGACCCGGGTGGAACGCTGCCAATGAGAAAACTCCCGTCAGCTCCTGCGGCGGCCCCGAGCTTTGAATCGGCCAAAACAACCGTCGCCCCTGCCGCAGGCTCGGAATCCTCAAGCAGAATGGTGCCCGTTACAGCCCCCGTCTGCCCGCGTACGGCCTGAAAAGAAAGAAGGGTTGCGATAAGGACGGCGATGGCGCCGAGTTCTTTGGGCGTAGTTTTGTAGTTCATAGTGTTTGCAACAAGTGAACCGAGCGTTCGGGTTCCACGAAAAGCAAAATGCCGGCGCACCAAGGCACCGGCATCATACGTTTTCCAGAAAAAGCAACTATTGCGCGGTAGGAGTGAACGTTACAACTTCGTGCGACACCGGCTTAACCGTTTTCAGATATTCATAGATGGCGCCAAGATCTTCATCGGTCATCCCCGCATACATTATCCACGGCATTGGCGTATTGAATTCATCGGGAGACATGGTAACGGAGAGAAAGCTTGAGTCTTTGAAGGCCCTGAACCTTGCCAGAAAATCGTCCTTCGTCCACGTACCGATTCCCGTCTCCGCATCGGGCGTAATATTCAGGGATCGGACTGTCCCACCGGGAAAGAGAAATTCAAATCCACCCGCAAACTCCATGCCCGGGATCGGCTCGCCCTTGACCGCAGGAGTATGGCAATCCGCGCAGGCGCCAATCGTCGTGAGGTACGTTCCATATTCGACAGCGTTTGACCTGTCCGGTTCAGGAGATGGAACAAACGATTTTTTGGGTGCCGTCCTCACAATCAGGTTGACAGGAAAGTTCAACGAACTCTCTTCAACCTTGTTCTCAATCGGTGCAAGCGATCTGATGTAGGCAACGATGGAGTAAGCATCCTCTTGCGTCAGACTGTTATAGGATAAGTACGGCATCAGGGGGAAAATCGCGCGATTCTCCCGCGTGACTCCGCATGTGAACGCCCTCAAGAGTTCGCCATCGGTATGCGCACTCAAACCTGCTGGAGTGACATTTGCTGAGAAGAGTCTGCCGGGTACCCCGCCAATCTGCTCGTTGAACTCCTCACCGCCTTTGCCTTCCGTCCCCGCGATAATCGGGCCCGCAAACTTGGACCAGTCTCTTGTGGAGTGGCAATCAATGCAGATCGTCACATGGTTGGCGAGATACTTTCCGCGTGCGATTCGTTCCGGTGTCCGCTCCACTGTGATGGCAGGCGCCGGATCAACATCCGGATACGCGGAGGTGAAATACCCGAGGAAGGCAACAATCGCCAGCACGACAACGCCAACGAGAACACCCAGGACCTTGAGGATCTTTTTTGCCATTACTGGCTCCCGTGCGGTGGTTGATTAGTAATTGGACCAACCGGCTCCGCCCCGGTCGGATGAAAAGGATTCCAATCTTTTTGCCGAAGAGCGTTTCCGTCCGAATTGCAGTGTTTTTTTCTTGCGCGATTGTGGATGGCGCTTGTCGTCACGCTTCTTGAACCCCGGCTTGCCCTGTTGAGACGGGTGTTGCGCGCGACCATGTGAAGGACTGGTCCCGTGCCCCGTGCGTTGCCCATGATGTTGCGGTCGTTGCGCGCTGCTATTGGTAGAAGAACGATGGCCCTGCTGTGTGCGATTGTGCGGAGAACCGTGCACACGTGGCGGGCGCGGACTGTGTTGCTGTGGGCGTTGATTGCTGACAGCATGTTTCACCGGTCCTGCCTCATGCACGGGCGGCTTGAATCCGGCATAGTGTTCAGCGGGGAAACGCTTGCCCACAAACCGTTCGATGCTCTTCAGATGTTGGTGGTCTTCACGTGTTACGAAGGTAATGGCGTCGCCGGTCGCGCCGGCGCGGCCTGTGCGGCCAATCCGGTGAATATAGTCCTCGGCATATTGGGGAATATCAAAGTTGATGACATGCGAAATGCCGTCGATATCAAGTCCGCGGGCGGCGATATCGGTTGCAACGAGCACGCGGAAATGCCCTTGTTTGAATCCCTCCAGTGCGCGTTGTCGTTGTGACTGTGTGCGGTTGGAATGGATAGCGACCGCTTTTACCCCGTTCCGTTCAAGCCGGCGACAGATCTTGTCAGCCCCATGTTTGGTGCGGGAGAACACGAGAACGCTTTCCATTTTTTCCGTATCGAGCACGTGATACAGCAAATCCATTTTTGCATGTGGTGTGATGGAGTAAAAATGCTGGGTGATGGTCTCCGCCGGGTTGCGGCGAACGCCCGCTTCCACGGTGTGCGGATCGCGGAGAATGGTGCCCGTAAGCTTTTGAATTTCTTCAGACATGGTCGCGGAGAACATCATGGTCTGGCGTTCCTTCGGTACGGCGCCAACAATTTTGCGGACGTCGTTAATGAATCCCATGTCGAGCATCCTGTCGGCTTCATCGAGAACCAGAATCTCGACGCGCGAAAGATCAATGCTTCCGCGTGTAAGGTGATCCAACAATCGTCCCGGTGTGGCGATAACAACATCAACGCCGCGTTGCAGCAACTTGAGCTGTCCCTCCATGCCAACACCGCCATAAACGGAGATTGCCTTCAGCCGGAGAAAGCGCCCATACTTCCGGACGGCATCATGAACCTGCTGCGCAAGCTCGCGTGTCGGCGTAACGACAAGCGCGCGAACATGATGATGTCGTTTGGGCCCGACGCCCGAGCGTGTAAGCGCTTCGGGCAGCGCTGGTTGGGGCATGTCGAGCCGGTGCAGCATCGGCAGAACGAATGCGGCGGTTTTACCCGTGCCTGTTTGCGCAATGCCGATGATGTCGCGCCCTTCGAGTGCCGGTGCAATTGCCTGTGATTGGATGGGAGTTGGTACGGTGTATCCCGCGGCCTGAATTCCCTTGAGAACGTGGTCTGAAAGACCAAGTGTTGTAAAACCCATGGTACATCCTTGAAAATAAATGAAAAAAGTGATGTGTCCGCCGGGAGGCAAACACGAATGCTACAAAGTCAAGTATGCAATGAAGTAGGTCGTTGTGCCGGCGATCCGGAGATCGCTTGAAACAATGCTTCCCGTTGGGGATAATTGGAGAATTGTTCGTCCGGCAGAGCCGTCTGCGTCATTATCCGCCCGAATTTCGGCGAACATCCGCTCCCGATACTACGATGTGATGAGACCGTTTGCGGCTTGCATCTCCTCTTGTGAAGAGGAGGCGCTTGTTTTTGCAGTGATTACAAGATAGGTGTTTCCAAGGAGAAATCCTAATCTGCCTCCGACCGCTTCACCCCAAGCGTTCTTTTTTGTATCTTGCTGTTACACACCAGCAACAGGGGAAACATCATCCTTTTTACACTTTGGACATTCGCCGGCGATTACGCCGAGCGTATCAACGAGCGACTCAAGCGCTTCGTACAGACGATGCAGGAGTTTTTCTGGTTCTCCATGCGCACGTTTGCTAGTTTCCGTCATACCCGCCGGTACTGGAATGAAATCCTCAACCAAATGTACATCAGCGGGACTGAGTCCATTCCGATTGTGTTTGTCAGCTCCCTTGCCATCGGCTGTTTACTCACGGTGGAAGTGGGAAACCAACTTGAAGGGTTCGGCGCAAAACTTCTTACGGGCCGCACGACGGCGCTCTCTGTTATCAGGGAAATGGGGCCGATTGTAACCGGACTCATGCTTTCGGCAAGGGTTGGTGCGCGGAACGGCTCGGAACTCGGCGCAATGCAAATCTCCGAACAGATCGACGCGTTGCGCGCATTCGGCACCGACCCGATTGCACGACTGGTAATGCCGCGCCTATTTGCAGCGCTCGTCATGTTTTTTCCCCTGACTGCATTCAGTGATTTTGTCGGGCTGGTCGGCGGCGGAGTCGTTGCGCAAACGTATCACCACATAGATTCCGGGTTTTACTGGAACTCTGTGCTGAACCTTTTGATTGTCAAAGATTTCGTTGTCGGCGCGGTTAAACCGTTTGTCTTCGCGGTAATCATAACCCTCGTAAGTTGCTTCAATGGCTTTTCCGCAATGGGCGGAACCGCCGGCGTCGGGAGGTCTACCATCAAAGGCATCGTTGTTTCTTCCGGACTTGTCCTGGTTGCCAATTTTTACATCTCGAAACTTGTCCTTGAAAATCTTAACTACTGACATGCAGGGCGCGGCGTGATTGAGTTCAAGGATGTGCATCTCTCTTTCTCAAAACGCGAGATTCTCAAGGGTATCTCGATGCGAATTCCCGAGGGCACCATAGCGGCAATCCTCGGCCCCTCCGGTTCCGGCAAAAGCACCATCATCAAACTGATGCTTGGTCTTATCAAGCCGACATTCGGCCAGGTGTTTGTGAACGGTATTGACATCAGCCGCATGTCCGAGGAAGAATTGTTTCCGATCAGGAAGAACATGGGCGTGGTCTTTCAGGGAAATGCGCTCTTTGATTCGATGACGGTGAGTGAGAATATGGGATTTTTTCTCCGCGAGAATATGAATCTGCCGGAGGTGGAGATTGCCTCACGCGTGAAGGAACAGTTGCGGTTCGCAGGCCTGGAAACTCATGCGCATCAACTGCCCGACAGTCTTTCGGGGGGAATGCGAAAGCGCGTCGCGATTGGAAGGGCGCTCATTTTCGAGCCGACCATGGTGTTGTTCGATGAGCCGACGGCGGGGTTGGATCCTGTAAGTTCGCGGAAGATACTCGACGTTATCAAGCAGTTGAAAATAGAAAAGGGATTGGGAGCGGTTATGGTAACGCACATTATTAGCGACGTCTTCAGTGTTGCGGAGCGCGTGCTTGTGCTGTACCAGGGAAAGTTGATCTTTCAAGATACGCCGGATAAAATGGAAGCCAGTCAGCATCCGTTTGTCCAATCGTTCCTTGCTGATCCCGAAGAACTGTAACGAAGGAAACCACGCATGGCAAATGTTGATACATCACCCACCGGAGGCGTCGGCTGGAGAAACCTGAGGACGGGCCTGTTGTTTGTCGGAGGTCTGGCTCTTGCCGCTACCCTTGGCCTCATCATCGGCAAGAACACGAGTCTCCTCTCCCGCCACAACACCGCAAAGCTTTTTATCTCCGATATCAAGGGTCTCTCCGAGGGGGCCATGGTTGCAATTTCGGGAAAGAAAATCGGCGTGGTGAAGAGCATGGATTTTGCTGAACAGAATGACAGTACGGGCGTCATGGTGACGCTGGATATTGTCAACGAGCATTTCGGGCTTGTGACGAAGGATTCACGCGCAACCATCAAGTCGCTTGGTGTTTTGGGTGACAAGTACATTGAAGTCAGTATTGGCAGGTCGGGAGCGCCGTTGCAGGAGGGCGAATACATTGCCGTTGACGCGGAACCGGGATTCGATGAGTTGACATCCTCTGCCATTAAGACGATGAATACGATTCAGGATATTTCAGCGAAGATCAACAAGGGCGAGGGAACAATAGGGCGGCTGATCAGCTCGAACGAGTTGAACGACAAGCTTCTCAAGACTGCATCGAATGTTGAAACGATGACCAACGCGCTCATGCATGGCGACGGAGCGTTCGCGAAACTGGTTAACGACCAAACAGTGGGGACACACCTTGCGTCCGTGGTTGCAAACCTTTCAGAGATCACGACATCGCTCAAGAGGGGCGAGGGCACTCTCGGCAAGCTCATCGTTGATGAATCCTTCTACAATGCGCTTTCCTCTGTTGTCAGCAGGGCGGATTCACTCTTCGCCCAGCTGAACAATCCTTCAAGCAATCTTGGCAAACTGACGAGGGACGATGCGCTCTATCGCCACCTCGACCACAGCATTCTCTCGCTGGATTCGCTTCTGATGGACTTCAAGCAAAACCCCGACCGGTATGTGAAGGTGAGTGTATTCTGATTCTATTTCTTTCCCACGCATCCTTCATAAAACGGACTGAACGGAAAGAGCTCGAACTTCATTGTTCCAGCCTGCACGGATGGATCTGTTGAGAGGGTGGAGAGAAGCTCAGATTCCGTTGATGCCCGCATGATCAACAGCCCTTTGTCTGAATACCTGCCCCCCAGAACCGTGGTTCCTTCCTTGCGCAGTTTCTGCATCAATGCAGAGTGGTCCCTCATGGCTGTTTGCTCGTTTGGAGATTTTGTGGTGTCCCAGGCATGTCCGGTTGTATAGAGGACGGCGAAGAGCGGGAGCGTTTTGGATGAATCCGCTGTTTGCCCTGATGAGGTTGCGGTGAACGCGGAAACAACAAAGAGAAAAACGAGAAGGTGCTTCATGGAAGTCCTTTATGCTAACGTGAGATTGTGTGAACTGAGGCGTGCATGAGTGTGTCGTTGTTTTTTACCATGTGGTTTCTTGTTATCGCGCTGGCGCATTGGTATGTCGGGCGAAGATTAATAGGGCGGTCCAAACTCAGGAAGCGTGGAAAAATAATTGGTTGGGGCGCCATCGCACTCGAGTTTGTCCTGACGCAGGTGACGTTCCTGTTTCGACAGAATGAGTCTGTTTGGCTGGACGCGCTTTCATGGCTGGCGTTTATTCTCCTTGGATGTTTCTCGCTGACAGTGACGTTCCTGCTCATTCGGGACATGGTGTATCTCATAAGCCGTTTTATTCCCGGAACGTCACCGGCCAGTACTACGGAAGTCAACAGGGAGCGAAGGAGATTCATCATTCATTCAAGCAATATCGGGATCGTCGGACTTACCGCGTTGACAGCGGGATACGGGTTTGTCACTGCAAGGCAACGAGCTCTTGTTGAACGGGTCGATATCGACCTTCCCCATTTGCCGGATGCGTTCGACGGCTTCCGGATTGTTCAAATCACAGATTTGCATGTTGGCCCGACCATCAAGCGGGGATTTGTTGAAACGGTGGTTGAACAGGTTCACGGCCTCGACGGCGCCCTTGTTGTCTTTACCGGTGATCTCGTTGACGGCTCGGTTTCATGGCTTCGCGATGACGTGGCGCCCCTTAAAGAAGTTTCTGCTCCGCACGGGAAGTTCTTTGTCACGGGCAATCACGAGTATTACTCCGGTGCGGAACAGTGGGTGAACGAAGCAGGTCGTCTGGGCTTTGATGTATTGCTTAATGAACATCGGATGATTACCCGAAAAGATGCAGGCATTGTTGTTGCCGGAATTACTGATTATGGCGGAGGTGATTATCTTTCCGGACACCGGTCGGATCCGGTGAAGGCACTCGATGGCGCTCCAACAAACGCAGTCCGGATTCTCCTTGCTCATCAACCCAGAAGTATTTTCGGTACAGAAGAACTTGGTGTGGACCTTCAGATTTCAGGTCACACACATGGGGGACAATTTTTTCCGTGGAATCACCTGGCGGCGCTGAATCAACCGTACATCAAGGGGCTCCACCGCCATGGAAATACATGGATTTACGTCAGCAGGGGAATCGGGTATTGGGGGCCGCCGTTGCGCATCGGAGCTCCGCCGGAGATTACCCTCCTGACGCTCAGAAAAGCTCAAACGCCGACAGCATAACCGTTTTGCCTATCTGCGTCCGCGTCTTCCTTCGAACTTCGGGCGCGCTTCGTTCACATTCAACGGCTTGCCTTTGAACTGCGTTGCATTCAATCCTTTAATGGCGGCTTCCGCTTCGATCTTCACCGGCATCTCAACAAAACCGAATCCCTTCGACTGACGTGTAAAGAGGTCCCTGACGATCTTAACCTCTTTGGTTCTTCCGTAGGTTTCAAAAGCCTGCTTGACTTCATCTTCTGTTGCTTCGGGTGAAAGATTGCCGACAAAAATATTCATGGGGTTCCTTCCGGGTTGGAGTTGTAGGCGTGCCGCGAAATACAGTACACTTCAACATACAAAGAAAGGGGGAAAGAAACAGAACCGCGGTTTACGCTGCGCGGGATTGTGCCACGAGACGCGCGATCTCCTCCCGTGACGCCTGTCGGATTGTAGCGGCGTGGTTCCGGTCGAAAACGTATCCGGCGATAATTTTGTAGCTGTCGTAATCGAAACGATGAAGTCCGCGCACCTTCAGGCGAAAGCTTCCGAGGGAAAACGCGAAGCTGTACAACAAACACCAGTTGTCGATAATGAACACTTCGCCATCCTGACCGTCATCGCTTCGCTCCTCGATGATAATGCCGCCTTCAAACGGCCACGCCTGGATTCTGCGGTTCTCAAAGGCCTGTTCGAGCCGGGCATTGTACACGCGCGGATCTTCCAACCCCATGCAGGCGCCGTTGCACTGATGAAGGTGAAATGAAAAGCAAAAGCGCGTTGTCCGTTCAAGCCCGAGAAGTTTTTGGCAGAGGCAGTGTTCCCGCGCAATTACGGAGAGAAACCCGCGCGCTTGCTCCCTGTTTTTGAATATTCCCATGATCGGGTCACCATTTGCCGGCTCAATGTGCGTAACGGCTTCCAGCGCAATGCCATGATAGCCGGCATCATTGACGATGCGGCGAGCAAGGATAATTCTGCGCTTTTGCCGCGAGCGCACATTATAGAGGGGGCGCAAGTCTTTGATGAGGCGGGATTCAAGGAGAAGGGCGCCGAGTTCGCCGGCGGTTTTTTGCACATCGATGCGATGTACGTGACGGCATAAGCGGCGCTCGTCGGGAGACGAGAAGTGTGATTGCACCCGCGTCCGCATCGTTTTGCTTTTGCCGACATACAGGAGTTCGCCGGACTCTCCGTAAAAGAGATACACTCCCGGCGTATTCGGTATGTGATCGATGGAAGGGCGCGCGCTTTTCATTCTCGTCAATTCCGTGAAACACGATGGCGCGCCCCAACAGGGACGCGCCATGCATTCTTCACCGTCAGGAAGTCGCCTTCTTTACAAGCGCGGTTTTGCCGTAAATAATTCCGAGCAGGCATCCGCAGAGTGTATATTCGATGAACCCGGCGAAAAACCACTTGAGTGCAAGCGAATACGGGATGGGCATTGCGCCGTACGATCCGTATGCCATGGGAATGGCCATCATCAAGCCAACCAGCGCGCCATACCGCATTCCCTCCTGCATCCCGTTCCCCTCATACCCCTTCGAGAAAATCAACGTGAAGAAAAATGAAACGAAGAAATAGACAACATAGAACAACCAGAGCTTCATCTCTGCCGCCGGACGCCACAGATGCGCCGTCGCTTCAAAGTCCGGAGCAAGCACGACAACATTGATGAGCGCTTCGAGAACGGACAACAGGACGAAAACTCCAAGCCAGCCCATAATGAGCTTCTTGTTCATCTCAACCTCCAGTGAAGTTGGACAATGGAACCCAATTGCGCCGCAATGCTACAAAAGTTGAGGCGCACTGTCAAGCCGCTGTTGAGAGAGTTGCCCGAATTCCTTAGTTTTCCAGTCATAGGAGATTGGAGACGTGAATACTAACCAGCTTCCGGACCTCGATGAACGCACCCTTCACGCGGATCCGATTGTCCAATTCAATGCATGGTACAATCTGGCCAAAGCCGCCGGGATTCCACAGTATGATGCAATGACTCTTGCAACTGCGACGAGTGGCGGCATTCCATCTGCGCGCGTGGTTCTCTTGAAACGCGCAGACCACACGGGATTTGTCTTCTTCACCAATTATCAAAGCAGAAAAGGAAACGAAATCGCC